>NZ_RCNZ01000142.1:0-56868 GCF_004307525.1 Pseudomonas sp. Sample_21
CCGCCGACACCAAAAACGAAGACCTGCTGGCCAACGCCTGCGAAACCCTCGCCTCAGCGAAAACCATCGCCCAGGAATTCGCCGGACTGGTCAAGCCATCGCAACGCCGGACGCTGATGGGGATTGCGCAACTGATCATGCTCGGGGAATTGGCAGTGAATCGGGTGCTGGATAATCTGGAGTTGCCGCAGTAGCAGAGATTTGTGACAAGCCTTGAATGAGGCGATCTGGATGTTGACGTCTTCGCTGGCAAGTCCGCGAAGGCGACGTCACAGCCAAAACAAGTCTTCAGGCTAAAAAACGCCGCACCGCGCAATCGGGACGGCGTTTTTAATGCCGGTTACTACGCAGTTAATATCTGCTTGGGCGCAATATTGCCGAAGCCCAGTTGCTTGCCATTGACGTAGCGCGTACCCCGCAAAATCTGCTCACCTTCGACCTCAACGAAGTCCTCATCCATGTACATCAACACGACCTTGGTCACTGGCGCAATGATTCCCGGGACCGTCAGATCACTTTGCAGCAGATTGAGCGCCCAATGAAACTGGATGACCGGCAAATCTCCGATTTCGATCTGACCCGTGTCATCCAGGGATCTGAAGTCTCTGCTTGCAGTCACTCGGAGCTTTCGCCCGACCTGCTCAAACTCCGGTTTGCCATAACGCACCTGCCGATGAGGGCCGGTCGCCCATTGATCGTTGTAATAACTGGGCGAGGTAAAGAGTTCGAACAGCGCCTGATTATCGCGGATGTTTCCCGCTGCACTGAACAGGTAGTTGTAGGAATAGTGGTTAGCCAGGCCGTCCAGTTCAGGCCTGATCGCGTTGATCGGGTTGTCGAGATAATCCGGGATATAAGCATTGGCCATCTGTTTGAAATGGGTGAAATCCAAATCCATGTCGAAAGTGACGGTGTAACGGATGGCCCGCTCTTTCGGGTTATGTTCCAGTCGCCCTGACACATATTCCAGGCCCATGCCCTCGAGTTTTCGGTAAATGCGCTCTGCCATGATAGTACTCTCCTGGTTCGGTAAACTTGCGCCCCTATCTCGAGGTCATGGACAGGGGTCCGTCTACTGTAAGAGTTGACAGGTGGACGGCATTTCCAGACCAACGGTCTCTGGACGACGTAGCCAACCAAAAGATATCTGCAAAGCCACCGCTCATCGGAAATACTCGATCACCTGTCAGATCTGACAGTGGCAAGAATTCCTGCTTCCTGCATCAAATGGAGCCTCCCGAGGCAATCACTCGAACGCAGGAGACATCCCCATGAACTCAGTTTCAGCAGTCACCGATCCAGCGGCGCCAAAAGTACTCGAAGCACATGGCTCTGCGGGGGATCAACTTGACTTCGATCATGTCTATTTCGCCCAATACGTCACTGCTCAAGTTCCGCACTTCACCGGCATGGCCCGCGGCCATACGGTTCGCATCACTTGGGAAAACCCTCGGCACACCTACCACTCGCAGGTGATCACCGTGGGAACCCCTGGCACTATCGACATCCGCATTCCACGCATGGAGGTGATCGATAGCATTGGCCACACGGTGAAGGTCTTTTACACGGTGCGTACGGCCCCGGGCACGACCTTGATTCCTTCGCGCTATTTGCTGCTGCACATTCTCCCTCAGCCATTCGATCTCTTGGCACCGACCCTGTCGAGTGATCAGAAAACTGTTAGCGTCAACTACTCAGGCATGACGACTGGCTATACGGTACGTGTGCGCGCTACCGCCAACACGCTATGGGAAAGTGATACGCGACCTGTTCAGGCAGGTGTCACACCAGTCTTTACACTTCCTTCTGACTGGCGAACAAACAATCGCGGCGCCGATGCCCTGATCAATTACACCGTGTACAAATCGGGAAGTGGTGAGCGGTTGATGTTTTCGAAGGTGTTGAGAACGCGAATAGGCGAAGTCACACCTGCTATCAGTGAGAACTTCGATGACATACCCACTCAACTTATAACGGTTGGCCAGCGCATCGCACTTTCGAGCATGACCATTACGTTTCTTTCAGGTAACGGACAAATGGGAATTTCCAACTCGCTAACCTATCCGCCAATCCCCGGGAAGCGCAGCGGGCAACTACTGCATCTTTGCTATCAAGCGTTGACAGCCCCACAGCGTTGCAGAATTGATCTCAAATCAGCCTGTTCAAGAGTCAGGTTTTGGCAAACCTGGACAGACAAAGCAACCACCACCGCTTTTTTTTACAACACTGCGGGTCAACTACTGGGAGAAAGAACATTTACTCGATCGGTTGCTGACGCCCATCTCGTCGAATTCACCTCAAATGGAATAACCAGAATTGAAATACTGTGCAGTACACCCGATTGGATTGGGCTGGATTACTTTTCATTCACCCCCTGAGCTGGGCAATGAGGGGTTTTCATGCAGGCAGCCCCGCATCAAGAATCCCGACGCAAATCCGGCGGAATCGGCAAATCATCCTTCAACGGATCCGGCCGCTTGCCCTTGCCCGCCTGGTGTTGGCGGATCTGGTAGACGTAGGCCAATACCTGCGCCACTGCCAGATACAGCCCGCCGGGAATTTCCTGCTCAAGCTCAGTTGAGTAATAGATCGAGCGCGCCAGCGCAGGCGACTCGAGCAGCATGACGTTGTTGGCCACTGCGATTTCGCGGATTTTCAGGGCGATGAAGTCGCTGCCCTTGGCCAGCAGCACCGGCGCGCCGCCCTTCTCCGAGTCGTATTTGAGCGCGACGGCGTAGTGGGTCGGGTTGGTGATGACCACGTCGGCTTCGGGAATCGCTGCCATCATGCGCCGCTGGGACATTTCGCGCTGGGTCTGGCGAATGCGTTGCTTGACCTCGGGGCGGCCTTCCTGGTCCTTGTGTTCGTCGCGCACTTCCTGCTTGGTCATCTTGAGCTTCTTCATGCTCTCCCAGATCTGCACCGGCACGTCGACGGCGGCGATGATGATCAGACCGCAGGCCAGCCACAGCGTGCTCCAGCCCACCAGCAGGACGCTGTGAATGATCGCCATATCCAGTGGTTCGTGGGCGATGCGCAGCAAATCGTCGACGTCGGCGGACAACACCAACAGCGCCACGCCCAGAGTAATCAGAAACTTCGCCAGGGCTTTGAGCAGTTCGACCACAGCCTTGAACGAGAACATCCGTTTGAGGCCGGCGGCCGGGTTCATCCGGCTGAATTTGGGCGCCAGCGACTTTGCGGCGAACAGCCAGCCACCGAGGGAGATCGGCCCGATGATGGCGGCGAGCAACAGGGTGATCATCACCGGCTGAATCGCCAGCAAGGCGATCAACCCTGACTCCAACAGAAAACGGCCCATGGCGCCCTGATCCATGACCACTTCGCGGGACAGGGTGAAGTTCAGGCGCATCACGTCCATCATTTCTTGCGCAAGCATGCCGCCGAAAATCAGCAGCGCAGAGGCGCCGGCCATCATCACGGCCAGGGTGTTGAGCTCTTTGGAACGGGCGATTTCACCCTTCTCACGGGAGTCCTTTTTGCGTTTCTCCGTGGGGTCTTCCGTTTTGTCCTGACCGCTTTCGCTCTCTGCCATGACTCAGCGCGCCCGTGCGAGTTCGCGTAGCAACTGCAAGGCCTCGCTGGCCAGCGGTTGATACTGGTTGAGAATGTCCGCGAGCCCCACCCAGACGATGAACAGGCCGAGCACCAGGGTCAGCGGAAAACCGATCGAGAAGATGTTCAGTTGCGGCGCGGCGCGGGTCATCACGCCGAACGCGATGTTGACCACCAACAGTGCGGTGACGGCCGGCAACACCAGCAGCAATGCGGCGCCGAGTACCCAGCCGAGTTTGCCGGCCAGTTCCCAGTAATGCGCAACCATCAGACCGCCGCCGACCGGCAGCGTGGTGAAGCTTTCAGTGAGGACTTCGAACACCACCAGATGGCCGTTCATCGACAGGAACAGCAACGTCACCAGCATGGTGAAGAACTGCCCGATCACCGCCACCGAAACACCGTTGGTAGGGTCGATCATCGAGGCGAAGCCCATGCCCATCTGGATCGCGACGATCTGTCCAGCCACGGCAAAGGCCTGGAAGAACAGTTGCAGGGAAAAGCCCAGTACGGCGCCAACCAGAATCTGCTCGCCGATAAGCAGCAGGCCGCTGAGATCCAGCGGGCTGACGGCGGGCATCGGCGGCAGCGCCGGGGTGATGACCACGGTGATCGCCACGGCGAAATACAGACGCACGCGGCGCGGGATCAGGGTGGTGCCAAACACCGGCATGACCATCAGCATCGAGGCGACGCGAAACAGCGGCAACATGAACGACGCCACCCAGGTGCTGATCTGGGTGTCGGTCAGCTGAAGCAGCGACTGCATGGCTTAGCCGATGACCATCGGAATGTTTTTGTACAGCTGGATGATGTATTCCATGAACGTCTGCACGATCCACGGACCGCCGATGATCAGGGTCACCAGCATCACCAGAAGACGCGGCAGGAAGCTCAGGGTCTGTTCGTTGATCTGCGTGGCGGCCTGGAACATCGACACCAGCAGGCCGACCAGCAGGCTCGGCACCACCAGAATGGCGACCATCATGGTGGTCAGCCACAGGGCTTCACGAAAGATATCGACCGCGACTTCCGGCGTCATGGCGAAACACCTCCAAAACTGCTGGCCAGAGTACCGATGATCAGCGCCCAGCCATCGACCAGCACGAACAGCATGATCTTGAACGGCAGCGAGATGATCAGCGGCGAGAGCATCATCATACCCATGGCCATCAGCACGCTCGCGACAACGAGGTCGATGATCAGGAACGGAATGAAGATCATGAAGCCGATCTGGAAGGCGGTTTTAAGCTCGGAGGTCACGAACGCCGGCACCAGAATGGTCAGCGGCGCCTGATCCGGGCTGGCGATGTCGGTGCGCTTGGACAGGCGCATGAACAGCTCCAGATCGCTGGTGCGGGTCTGCGCGAGCATGAAGTCCTTGATCGGCACCTGAGCCTTTTCCACGGCTTGCTGGGCGGTGAGGGTTTCCGCCAGATACGGTTGCAGCGCGTCGTTGTTCACCCGGTCGAACACCGGCGCCATGATGAACAGCGTCAGGAACAGCGCCATGCCGGTGAGGATCTGGTTCGACGGCGTCTGTTGCAGGCCGAGGGCCTGACGCAGGATCGAGAAGACAATGATGATCCGCGTGAAACTGGTCATCAGGATGACCGCTGCAGGAATAAAACTCAGCGCGGTCATGATCAGCAGGATCTGCAGACTGACCGAGTATTCCTGCGCGCCGTCGGCATTGGTGCCCAGCGTGATCGCCGGGATCGACAACGGATCTGCGGCGAACGCCAGCGGCGCGGCCAGCAACAGGAGCAGCGTCAAGACGATGCGGAGCGCACCCATTACTTCGTATCCTTTTGGTCCTTGCCAAGAATCTTCAGCAGATGCTGAGCAAATTCCGGCGTCGCTTTTTCACTGGCGGTGGGGACTTCGACCGGCTCTTTGAGCACGTGCAGCGCGGTGATGGTGCCGGGGCTGAGGCCGAGCAGAATCTGCTCGTTGCCGACCTGCACCAGCATCAAGCGATCACGCGGACCGAGCGCGCGTGAACCGATCAGCTCGATCACCTGGCCCTTGCCTGCCGGCCCCGCCTGTTGCACGCGGCGCAGCAGCCAGGCGAGGAAGAAGATCAAACCCAGCACCAGCAGCAAACCGAACACCAGTTGCGTCAACTGACCGGCCACGCCGCTGTTGACCATTGGCGCGGTGGCGGCAGGCGCGGCATTGGTTGCGCTCGGCTCGGCAGCCAGCACGCTCAAGGGCCATGCCAGCAGCACCCAGAGAAACCTTTTCACTCAGCGCAGCTTCTTGATGCGTTCGCTTGGGCTGATCACGTCGGTCAGGCGGATGCCGAACTTCTCGTTGACCACCACTACTTCGCCGTGGGCGATCAAGGTGCCATTGACCAGCACGTCGAGCGGCTCACCGGCCAGACGATCGAGCTCGATCACCGAACCCTGGTTGAGTTGCAGCAGGTTGCGGATGTTGATGTCGGTGCTGCCGACTTCCATCGAGATCGACACCGGAATGTCGAGGATCACGTCCAGGTTCGGACCGTCGAGGGTCACCGGATCATTGTTCTTCGGCACACTGCCGAACTCTTCCATCGGCAGACGGTTGGAGCTGGAAGTGCCTGCGTCGGCAGCCAGCAGCGCATCGATGTCAGCCTGGCCGGCATCACCGGTTTCTTCCAGGGCCGCAGCCCATTCATCGGCCAGTGCCTGGTCGTCTTGGGCGTTCATATCGTCGTTCATCATGTGTCCTCGGCGGGCAACAATTCGGTTAAATACGGGGGTGAAAAGCGCCGCCTCAGCGACGCTCGATCGGCTCGATCACCTGCAACGCGAGGTTGCCTTTGTGCGAGCCCATCTTGACCTTGAAGGCCGGCACGCCGTTGGCGCGCATGATCATGTCTTCCGGCATCTCGACCGGGATCACATCCCCCGGTTGCATGTGCAGGATGTCGCGCAGCTTCAACTGGCGGCGGGCTACGGTGGCACCGATCGGCACGTCGACATCGAGCACGTCCTGGCGCAGGGCGTTGACCCAGCGCTCGTCCTGATCGTCGAGGTCGGACTGGAAACCGGCGTCGAGCATCTCGCGCACCGGCTCGATCATCGAGTACGGCATGGTCACGTGCAGGTCGCCGCCACCGCCATCGAGTTCGATGTGGAAGGTGGAGACCACAATCGCTTCGCTCGGGCCGACGATGTTGGCCATGGCCGGGTTCACTTCCGAGTTGATGTACTCGAAATTGACTTCCATGATCGCCTGCCAGGCTTCCTTCAGATCGACGAAAGCCTGCTCGAGCACCATGCGCACTACGCGCAGTTCGGTCGGGGTGAACTCACGCCCTTCGATCTTGGCGTGACGGCCGTCACCACCGAAAAAGTTGTCCACCAGCTTGAACACCAGTTTGGCGTCGAGGATGAACAGCGCGGTGCCGCGCAGCGGTTTGATCTTGACCAGGTTGAGGCTGGTCGGCACGTACAGCGAGTGCACGTATTCGCCGAACTTCATCACCTGCACGCCACCGACAGCCACGTCCGCCGAGCGGCGCAGCATGTTGAACATGCTGATGCGGGTGTAGCGGGCAAAGCGCTCGTTGATCATTTCCAGCGTCGGCATGCGTCCACGGACGATGCGATCCTGGCTGGTCAGGTCGTAGCTTTTGACACTGCCGGGTTCGGCAGCATTATCGGTCTGTACCAGACCATCATCGACGCCATGCAGCAGCGCATCGATTTCATCCTGGGACAGCAGATCCTGCACGGCCATGTCGTGTTCCTACTGCAGTACGAAATTAGTGAAAAGCAACTGTTCGATGACCACTTTGCCCAGTTCTTTCTGCGCCACTTCCTGGACGCTGGCGGTGGCCTTCTGGCGCAACATCTCCTGGCCGACCGGGGTCGCCAGTGTGGCGAAATCCTGACCGGAGAAGAGCATCACCAGGTTGTTGCGGATAACCGGCATGTGCACTTTGAGCGCGTCCAGATCGGCCTGATTACGCGCCAGCATGGTGATGCTCACCTGCATGTAGCGCTGACGGCCGTTCTGGTTGTAATTGGCAACGAAGGCCGGCGCCATCGGCTCGAAAATCGCCGCCTGCTTGCCGACCGGCGCTGCTTCAGCGGCCTCGGCAGGCTTGCTTTGCGCGCCGTGCATGAAGAACCAGGTCGCCCCGACGGATGCACCAATGGCCACCAGCAACGCCAGCACGATCACGATGATCAGCTTGAGTTTGCCTTTGGTTGCGGGGTCTTTTACTGCTGCAGCTTCGCTCTTCGCCATGCCAATAATCCGTCACTAATCGGGGGTTTCACAGTCGCACGGCAAGGCAAGAGCAAGTGTTATGCCAGAAGTGTCGGAGGTCGAGAACGACGCTAAAGTCAAAAGCACCCTCACCCCAGCCCTCTCCCGGAGGGAGAGGGGGCCGACCGAGATGTAATGGGGCTGGACATCGACCTGCACAACCGAGGTGATTGCAAGTTCAGGGCGGGAATCAACAGGTCGCCGAATGTCGAACGGATTCAGCGATGCTCGTTCAGGTCGGCGTAGTTCTTCAAGATTCCCCAATCGGTCCCCTCTCCCTCTGGGAGAGGGCTAGGGTGAGGGGGCTCTTGATTTGATCAGGCGTAATAGTCGACCGCGCTGGTGCCGATGACGCTGGTGGTCTGCGCGGCAACTTCCGCCACTGTAGCCGGTGCCAATTCTTCATCCACCGAATCAAGACGCCCACCCGCCGCGCTGGTCCGGCCACTCTGCCCCTGCTGCGCCTGCTCCTGACCTTGCTGCCCCTGCCAGCCACGGTTCTGGTCGGCGACGTTGACGTCGACCTGGCCCATGCCCTGCTGGTTGAACATGTCGCGCAGGCGGTGCATCTGGCTGTCGAGCGCTTCACGCACGCTCGGGTGCGCGCTCATGAAGGTGACCTGGGTCTGCTGATCCGGAACCATGTTCACGCGGATATCCAGGCGCCCCAGCTCCGCCGGCTGCAACTGAATGTCGGCGGCCTTCAGGTTGACGCTGGACAGGTACATGACGCGGTTGACCACTTCTTCGGTCCAGCCGCTCTGGTGCATGGCGATCGGCTGATTCACTGGCAGCGCATTCGCGGTTTTCGGCGTAGCGGCCTGGGTCAGTGCCGCCAGACGGTTGGCGAAGTCGTCGACGCGGGTGTCGCTGGTAGCCGATTTCAGATCCTTCAGACCATCGTCGATCAACCCGCTGAAAGCTTGTTCGCCGCCTTGACTGGTGCTGTCCTTGTCGGCCTGCACGTCGAGCATGCTGGCCATGCCGGCGGCGAAGTTCTGCGCGGCGGTCAACTCGCCATCGGCCTGAGCCTGAGCAGGCGAAGCTTTCGGTTGCGCCTGGCTGGCGGCGGAAATATGCCCGCCCTGCTCCATCGCCATGCGCACGGCCGGCATCGAGTCGAGCGGGTCGGCTGTCGGATCAAATTCGCTGTCGGTGGCCGCCGGATCTTTGACCATGCCCGACACGACCGCCAATGCAGGCGTTTCGGTTTCCGGCTGGGCTGGCGTGGCGACTGCCGGGGCCTGCACCACAGGCGCTGCCACCAACGGCTGAACGACTTGCGCCAAGGCCGGATCAAGCGCCGGATCTACAGGCGCGGCATCGGCCACAGGGGTTTGTACCGTTTCAGTGGTGTCATCGGCAGTGGCAGTCGCGTCGTCGCTCGTCGCCGCTTTGTCGGCAGGCAACGCTTTGCCGCTTTCGGCAACTGCTGGCTCGGGCGCGGCAGACTGGTCTTTGCCAATATCCTTTTTGCCGCTGCTGTCCGCGACCTTGTCGCGTGCCGGCTTGACTGAATTGTCAGCACTCACGGCAGGCTTGGCCGGCGCCTGATCGGCGAACACTCTGGCGAAGCTGGAGGCGTTGTCCCCGGCGTCTGCGGCCATTGCCGACGATTTGGCAGAGGCGGCTTGTGCCTTGGCCTGAGCGGCGGTGTGAAGAAGAATGTTGGGGGTCGCAGGCATGACACGGTCTCCGCTGCACTGGGATCGTAGGTACAGTTGAGCAAGATGACTGCAAGTGCCGGGCCAGTTTGGCCAGACACTTGCGAAAAGCGCCGGGCGGCGACTTCAGTGGATGTGGGCGTGGTGCTTTTCGCTTTCGTACACCGGGCGTACTTCGGCGAATTCGGAATGGATATCGGCCACCAGTTGAGCGAGCGCTTCCGGACTTTTGTTCTTGGCATTCGACTCAAGGTCCTGGCACAACTCGGCCAGTCGAACCGCGCCCATGTTGCTCGCGCTGCCCTTGAAGCTATGGGCTACATCGGATAGCGCTTTAGCGCTGGTGCTGTCCTGCAACTCGTGCAGGCGGCTTTGCGAATCTGCCAGAAAAGTCTCCAGCAATTCCGTATAGCCGTCCTCCATCACCTCGCGCAAAGTATCGAGGACTTCGCGATCTACATGTGTGTCTGTCACTTGCTCACTCCTTGATCAAGAATGGGCGGATTATGCCTCAATCTCCCAGAAAAACTCCACGCTGGCACTACGACCCTGGTCCGACCAACTGGCGTTGCGCCCCAGTTGCCGGACCAGCCCGATGCCGCGTCCCGACAAGCGGGCGTTATCCACGGGCCGCTCCATGACCCGCGCCACATCAAAGCCCTTGCCGCTGTCCTCGACGCGAATGACCAGCCGCCCGCCCTCGCCTTGCGGCTGGACCTGCAGATGCACGCGCACGAAACCGTCTTGCAGCGCCTCCAGCCGCGCCGCGCGCATTTCATAGTAGCGGGCGAAACCTGCCGCATCGCGTTTAAGGCTGGAATCCAGCCCGAGCACGCCGTGCTCCAGGCCATTGGAATACAACTCGGCGAGCACGCTGTACAGCGCCCCGCTCTGCGCGCGCAGGCCATGCACCTCAAGCAGCAACTGCAAGAGGAACGGCAACGGATTGAAGCGCCTGAGCGAGGCGCCGCGAAATTCGAAACTGGCCGACCAGTCCAGCGGGCACGACTGGCCGCTGTCGGAATACACCGGCGCCGCGCCGTGCGTCTGCGCCGACTCAAGCAGACTGACCTCGACCATGCTTACATCATCACGGGCCTGTCCGCGAAAATCGCGCAGTGCCTGTTCGATATCCTCGAACAACCGATCCGGCTCGCGGTTCGCCGCAAAGACCTGCTGCAAGCGCTCGACGCCGAACAACTGGTCATTGGCATCGCAGGTATCGATTACCCCGTCCGATAACAGAAACACCCGATCATCGACGGCCATCGGATACACATCCGTACGGTCATCGAAGGCTTGCGCGCTGAGAATCCCCAGTGGCAAATGCCGCGCCGGCAACGGCACGCGCTCGCCACTGGCCATGCGATGCAAGTAACCGTCGGGCATGCCGCCGTTCCACACCTCCACCGAACGGCTCTGGAAACTCAGACTGAGCAAGGTAGCGCAGCAGAACATGTCCACCGGCAGGATGCGCTTGAGCTTGGCGTTCATCTCGCGCAGGGTTTCGGCCAGGCCGTAGCCTTTGGCGGTCATCCCGTAAAACACTTCGGCCAGCGGCATCGCCCCCACCGCTGCCGGCAAGCCATGCCCGGTGAAATCGCCGAGCATGACGTGCATGTCACCGGCCGGCGTGTACGCCGCGAGCAACAGATCACCATTGAACAGCGCGTAAGGCGATTGCAGGTATCGGATGTTCGGCGCGCTCAGGCAACCGGAATGCGCGACCTTGTCGAACACCGCTTTGGCCACGCGTTGTTCATTGAGCAGATAGTCGTGATGTCTGGCGATCAGATCGCGCTGCTGCAGGACCGTTGCCTGAAGGCGGCGCAAGCGATCCATCGCCTTGATTTTGGCGGCGAGTATCACTTGGTTGTACGGCTTCGCCAGAAAGTCGTCGCCGCCAGCCTCCAGACACCGAGCCAGCGCTTCACTCTCGGTCAGCGAGGTGAGGAAGATGATCGGCACCAATGCTTCACCCGCCAGTGCCTTGATCTGCCGCGCCGCTTCGAAGCCGTCCATCACCGGCATCAGCGCGTCCATCAACACCAGATCGGGCTGCTGCTCTTTGAACGTTTCGACCGCTTCGGCACCATTGGCCGCCGTCAGCACCTGATGGCCCTGACGGCGGACAATGGTCGACAGCAGCAGCCGGTCGGCGGCGCTGTCTTCGGCGATAAGAATGGTCAGCGGCTCTTGCGCCTGCATGGGCGTCAACTGATGTCGAAGAGTTTGTCGAAGTTGGAAATCGCGAGGATTTTCTTCACATCGGAGCTGCTGTTGACGACACGGATATCCGACTCGTCGCCACCGGCATGATCACGCAGCAAAAGCAGCATGCCCAGCGCGGAGCTGTCGAGGTAAGTAGCCTCTTTGAGATCGACCACGATGGATTCGGGTTTGTGTGGGAGCCGCTCGTACGACTCGCGAAATTCCTGATGGCGACCGAAATCGAACCGGCCTTTGACGGCGATGGTGAGCTTTTTCTGGTCTGGAGAGACTTCTGTAACGACTGACATTGACTGGCTTCCTTGTCATTGACGAACCTGTACAAGGTGTAGCACCTGGATAGGGTTGGGGCAAGGCGCAACGGTTGAACAAGTGTGGGAGCGAGCCTGCTCGCGAAGGCGTTCTGGCAGTTGACTACAGGGTTGACTGACACGGCGCTTTCGCGAGCAGGCTCGCTCCCACAGGGTTTGGCAGTGTGGTTTAGAAGGCATCACGCCGTGGCAACCGCTGGGACAGTTCATCCAGCAGCTTCTGCTCGCGCTTGTCTTCCAGGCGCTGCGCCTCGTCGCGATAGCGCTGCACCAGTTTGCGCAAACCCTCGACGCGGGCAAACGCCTGCTGCCATTCCTCACGCGCCTTGTCGAGCTTGTTCTGATGCCAGACCAGGCTCTGCCGTTGCTGGTCGACGGCAGTATCGAGTTGCGCCAGGAAACCCTGAAAACCCAGCAGCCATTGCCCGGTCACGCCGGTGCTGCCGCGCACGATCCACTGCTGCGAGTAATCCAGACGAAAGGCATTGAGGTCGGCCAGTTTGCTTTCGGCAACTTTGACCTGGCCCTGAAAGTAGGCGAGGCGCTGCACGGCGGCTTTCTCGGCCTTTTCGGCCATGTCCACCACCGGTGCCAGGCGCGCGGCGCGGCTGACGGCCATGGCCGGTTACCCGCCCGCCGCAGGGGCGAACAGGGTTTCCAGATAGGCCTGGCTTTCACCCAGATTGATTTTGTCGTTGAGGCCCTGGCGCTGATACCTGACCAACTGCGGTTGCAGGGAAATCGCCAGATCGGTCTCGCGATCGCCACCGGCCACATAGGCACCGACGCTGATCAAATCACGGCTCTGCTGATAGCGCGACCAAAGCTGCTTGAAATACTGCGCGCGCTGCATGTGATCCGGCGAAACCACTGCTGGCATTACCCGGCTGATCGAGGCTTCGATGTCGATCGCCGGATAGTGGCCTTCCTCGGCCAGGCGTCGTGACAGCACGATGTGGCCGTCTAGCACGCCACGCGCCGAGTCGGCAATCGGGTCCTGCTGGTCATCGCCTTCGGACAGTACGGTGTAGAACGCCGTGATCGAGCCACCGCCCTTCTCCGCGTTACCGGCGCGCTCCACCAGTTTCGGCAGTTTGGCGAACACCGAGGGCGGATAACCCTTGGTTGCTGGCGGCTCACCGATGGCCAGAGCGATTTCCCGCTGGGCCTGGGCGAAACGGGTCAGCGAGTCCATCAGCAGCAGAACGTTCTTGCCCTTGTCGCGGAAATACTCGGCGATGCGCGTGCAATACATTGCCGCGCGCATACGCATCAGCGGTGCGTCGTCCGCTGGCGAGGCGACCACTACCGAACGTTTGAGGCCTTCTTCACCGAGAATGTGTTCGATGAATTCTTTAACTTCGCGACCACGCTCACCGATCAGGCCGACGACGATGATGTCGGCCTCGGTGAAGCGGGTCATCATGCCCAACAGCACCGATTTACCGACACCGGTACCGGCGAACAGACCCAGACGCTGGCCACGGCCGACCGTCAGCAAACCGTTGATGCAACGGATGCCGACGTCCAGCGGTACGCTGATCGGATCACGGTTGAGCGGGTTGATTGTCGGGCCGTCCATCGGCACCCAGTCTTCGGCCTTCATGCCGCCCTTGCCGTCCAGCGCGCGGCCGGCGCCGTCGAGGACACGGCCAAGCATGCTCATGCCCATCGGCAAACGGCCGGTATCGGCCAGCGGCACCACGCGGGCGCCCGGGGCGATGCCGGCGACGCTGCCGACTGGCATCAGAAAGACTTTGCTGCCGGAAAAACCCATGACTTCCGCTTCCACCTGGGACGGGTGGTAACTGTCGTCATTGATCACCATGCAGCGGGTGCCCATGGCGGCGCGCAGGCCTTCGGCTTCGAGGGTCAGGCCAACCATGCGCAGCAGCCGACCTTCAAGGATCGGCGCGCCGGCAATCTCGGTGGCCTCGGCATAGGTGCTCAGGCGCTTGGCGAAGCTGGTGCGTTCAAGGCGCATCGCTGGCGTCCGCGCGCGGCTCGTCAGAGTCGACAGCCACTGGGGTGTCTTCGGGAATATCCAGACTCAAGTCCGGCGTTGCCGGATGCAAGGCCTGCTCGTGCAACTGGTCGAACAGCTTGGCCATCACTTGGGTCACGCGCGATTCGACACTGGCGTCGATGCGGCTGTGCTCGGTTTCAACCCGGCAGCCGCCCGGCAACAGCGACTCGTCTTCGACGATGCGCCAGGTTTCTTCGTGGCGTTCGCGCAGGGCTTTGACCTGGGCGAAATCCTGCGGATTGACGTACAGGCGCACGTTTTCCACGCCCAGCGGCAATAGCTTGAGGGCATCGCGCATGACGTGTTCGATCTGCGTCGAATCGATGGCCAGTTCGCGCTTGATCACCTGCTTGGTGATGTGTTGCACGAGGTCAACCAGCGACTTTTCAATCTGGGTGTCTTGCTCGGCGATCGGTTCGAACAGGTTGGCCATCAACAGCTCAAGGCTGGCGATTTTCGCCGCCAGCGCCGTTTCGGCTTCCTGACGCACCTTCAGCGTGGTGCTGTGAAAACCTTCTTTTTCGCCGATGGCGAAGCCCTCGTTGTAAGCCTCCTGACGGATGCTTTCGAGTTCCTCCAGGGTCAGTGGCTGGACTTCTTCCAGCGGCACTTCTTCCATTTCCGGCGGTTCGGGCTCCGGTTCCGGCTCGGGTTCCGGTTTCGGCGGGTCGAAGCTGGGCAGCGCCCAGGATTCGAAACCATGAACATCGCGGGCGCGGATCAGATCCGTCACAGACTCGTCAGGCTTATCCATGGGCTTAGATCATTTCCTCGCCGCCCTTGCCACCGAGCACGATCTCGCCGGCTTCGGCCATACGACGGGCAATGGTGAGGATTTCCTTCTGTGCGGTTTCGACGTCGCTGACGCGCACCGGGCCTTTCGCCTCGAGGTCGTCGCGCAACAGTTCGGCAGCACGCTTGGACATGTTCTTGAAGATCTTTTCCTTGACGCCTTCGTCCGAACCCTTGAGGGCCAGTACCAGCACGTCCGAAGACACTTCGCGCAACAGCGCCTGGATGCCACGGTCGTCGACGTCGGCAAGGTTGTTGAACACGAACATGAGGTCTTCGATCTGACCGGACAGGT
Organism: Pseudomonas sp. Sample_21; assembly: GCF_004307525.1. Taxonomy (NCBI): domain Bacteria; kingdom Pseudomonadati; phylum Pseudomonadota; class Gammaproteobacteria; order Pseudomonadales; family Pseudomonadaceae; genus Pseudomonas; species Pseudomonas sp. Sample_21. The sequence goes on from NZ_RCNZ01000142.1 coordinate 15,160, forward strand.
CTTCGTCGACTTCGCGGATCGAGTCCATGAGCTGGCCTTCGATCGAGCTGTCGAGGAAGTTCATGATGTCGGCCGCACGCTTGATGCCACCCAGGGTGGTGCGCGAGGCGTTCGAGTTGCCGGAGAACTGTTTCTCGAGAATCTGGTTGAGTTCTTTCAAGGCGGCCGGTTGCACGGTGTTCAACGACGAGACGCGCAGGATGATGTCCAGACGCACTTTATGGTCGAAGTTGCCGAGCACTTCACCGGCCTGATCCGGGTCGAGATACGCGACCACGATTGCCTGGATCTGCGGGTGTTCGTAACGGATCACGTCAGCGACTGCGCGCGGCTCCATCCATTTCAGGCTGTCGAGGCCGCTGGTGTTGCCACCGAGCAGGATGCGGTCGATCAGGCCGTTGGCCTTGTCTTCGCCCAAGGCCTGGGTGAGCATCTTGCGTACGTAGTCGTCGGATCCGACGCCAAGGCTGGTCTGATCGCCGACGATGTCGACGAACTCGCTCATCACCTGCTCGACCTGTTCGCGATGGACGTTGCCCATCTGCGCCATGGCCACGCCGACGCGCTGAACCTCTTTGGGTCCCATGTGGCGCAGCACTTGCGCAGCATCGGTCGAACCCAGGGACAGCAGCAGAATCGCGGCTTTGTCGACCTTGGTCAGTTTGACGGTGGCGGCTCGGTTATCACTCATCTGCGTTAATCCACTCTTTCACGACCTGAGCCACGCGACCCGGGTCTTCAGCTACCAGACTCTTGATTGCATTCAGTTGCGCGTCATAACCCTCGCTCGGGCTCGGCAACAGAATGCTCTGCGGACCACCGAGGCTCACGCGGTCGTTGGCCAGTTCGCCGTCCAGGCCGCCCATGCCACCGAGTTCCACGTCGCTGCCCAGACCGGCCAGCTCCTTGCCTTTGCCACCGCCGGTGATGTTGTTGAGCACCGGACGCAGCACACCAAACACCAGTACGAGGATGAACAGCACACCCAGCACTTGTTTGACGATGTCCCAGAACCATGGCTGGGAGTAGAACGGAATATCGGCAATCACTTCGCCGCGCTCGGCAGAGAACGGCATGTTGATCACGCTGACGCTGTCGCCACGGCTGGCGTCGAAACCGACGGCGTCCTGCACCAGACGGGTGAAGCGCGCCAATTCGTCGGCGCTCCACGGCGCGCGGCTGGTTTCACCGTTGGCCGGGTTGACCTTGACCTGATCGTCGACCACCACCGACACCGACAGGCGATTGAGACGGCCCTGCTGCTGCTTGGTGTGGCTGATCGAACGGTCGAGCTCGAAGTTCTTGGTCGATTGTTGACGCTTGTCCGCCGGGTACGGTGCGAGCATCGGCTGGCCGGTGGCCGGGTCCATGATCTGTTGACCGTTGGCGTCAACCAGTGGCTGACCCGGCTGGATCATCCCGGCCGGTGCGGCGGTGCCACCGGTGGTCTGCGGCGCCGAGGCAGGCGCCGGCGGCTGGTTGCTCAGGGCACCCGGCACACCTTGCGGACCATTGCTGGCGGTGCGTTGTTCGTTGACCGACTGCTCGCTGCGCAACGCCGGTTGGTCCGGGTTGAACTGCTCGGCAGTCGATTCGACGGCACTGAAATCGACGTCAGCGGAGACTTCAGCCTTGTAGCGATCGTTGCCCAGTACCGGTTGCAGAATGTTGTGCACGCGCTGGGTGAGCATGCTTTCCATGCGGCGGCTGTAATCGAACTGCTTGCCGGCCATGGTCATTTCCGAGTTCTCCGCCTGATCGGAAAGCAGGTTGCCCTTCTGATCGACGACGGTGATCTGCGATTTGCTCAACTCGGGCACGGAAGTCGCCACCAGGTTGATGATCGCCACCACCTGACCCGGCTCCAGCGAACGCCCGCTGTACAGCTCGACCAGTACCGAAGCGCTTGGCTTGCGCTCGTCACGGACGAACACCGAACTCTTCGGAATGGCCAGGTGCACGCGGGCACCCTTGACGTTGTTCAGGCTGGAGATGGTCCGCGCCAGTTCGCCTTCGAGGCCGCGACGATAACGGGTCGCTTCCATGAACTGGCTGGTGCCCAGACCCTGTTCCTTGTCGAGGATTTCGAAACCGATGTTGCCGTCGCTGGGAGTGACACCAGCGGCAGCGAGTTTCATCCGCGCACGGGACAGGTCGTCGGCCTTGACCAGCAAGGCGCCGGAATTGGGTTCTACGTTGTAAGGGATGTCAGCGGCGGCCAGGGTTTCCATGACCTGCTTGGCGTCCATGCCGGCAAGGCTGCCGTACAGTGGACGGTAATCCGGCTGCTGCGACCACAGCACCACGGCAAAGCCAATCGCCACGCTCGCAGCCAGACCGACCAACAGGCCGACCTGACGCAGCACGGTCATCTGGGAAAGGTTTTCCAGAAAGGACAGGCCGAACAGCGGCGGTTTGCCGTCGATCGGGGTGGCCTTGGCCGGAACGTTATCAGCGACTGCTTCTGCCATGACTTATTTCGCCCTTAAACCGGCATCTGCATGATGTCTTGGTAAGCCTGGACCAGCTTGTTGCGCACCTGGGTCAGAGCCTGGAACGACACGCTGGCTTTTTGCGACGCAATCATGACGTCGGTCAGGTCGACACCGCTCTTGCCGATCTCGAACGCGTTGGCCAGTTGAGTCGACGCCTGCTGGGTATCGCTGACTTTATTGATCGCCTGACCGAGCATGTCGGAAAAGCTGCTGCCCGCGATTTCAGGGACAGCGGCAGTCGATTTACGCGCAGACATGGCATCCACTTTCATGGCCTGCATGTCCATCATCAACCGATTAAATTCAATACCTTGGCTCATGGTCTACTCTCTTGGGCGGCCCGCAATTTTTTGACACTCACTCGGCGGGTACACAGGTATTAGCAACAAGGGTGCCAGCTAGTGGGCACCCTTCTGAGAAAAGCATCTGGAATGTTTTGCAGCATCAATCAGGTGGCGAACAGATAGCCTTCGACGTCCATCCCGGCGTCGCGCATTTGCGCCAGTTTGTAGCGCAGAGTCCGCGGGCTGATGCCGAGCTTTTCGGCAGCTTCCTTGCGCCGGCCACGCTCAGCGCGCAGGGTGTCGATGATCATCTGAAACTCCCGGCGGCGCAGGTCATCGCCCAGGGCGCCGGAGGAGTCCGCCTCGATTTCCACCTCGCGGATCACCGGTGCCGGGACCGGCAGCGGCGCAAATGTCACCGCACCGCTCAGGCAAAAATCCTGCGGCTGAATCAAACCGCCCTGCTGCAGGATCAGCGCGCGCTGAATGGCGTTGTCCAGTTCACGCACATTGCCCGGCCACGGGTACGCGGTCAGACATGCTTGAGCTTCGGGGGACAGCTTCGCTGCTGCGTGCTTCATTTTATTGACGTGTTTGGCCAGCAACTTTTCCGCCAGCGGCAGGATATCGGCAGTGCGTTCGCGAAGTGGACGCCAGGCCAGAGGGAAAACCGACAAGCGGTAAAACAGGTCTTCGCGAAAACGCCCCGCCGCCACTTCGCCGGCCAGATCACGGTTGGTCGTGGCGACCACGCGAATATCCAGACTGATCGGCTTGCGCGCGCCCACTCGCTCCACTTCACGCTCTTGCAGAACGCGCAGCAACTTGGCTTGCAGGCCCAGGGGCATTTCGGAAATTTCGTCGAGCAGAATGGTGCCGCCGTCCGCCTGCTCGAACTTGCCGGCCTGCGAAGCGATGGCGCCGGTGAACGAACCTTTCTCATGACCGAACAATGTCGCTTCGAGCATGTTGTCGGGGATCGCCGCGCAGTTGATTGCGATAAACGGCTGGCTCGCCCGCCGCGATTGCTGGTGAATGTAGCGCGCCAGCACTTCTTTACCGGTGCCGGACTCGCCGGAGATCAACACAGTCGAGTCACTGCGCGCGACCCGTGCCGCCAATTCAAGCAACTGCGCACTTGCCGGCTCGACGGCGACTGGACCATCCGCTTCGCCAGCGTCAATGCTGCCCAAGGCATGGCGCGCCACCAGATCGAGCAGCGCTTTGGGCTCGAACGGCTTGACCAGATAATCCGCCGCACCCTGGCGCATCGCATCGACCGCACGCTCGACGGCGCCGTGTGCGGTCATCAGCAGCACCGGCAATTGCGGCTGGCGCGCGCGCAGCAACGCGAGCAATTGGTGACCGTCCATGCCCGGCATGTTGACGTCACTGACCACCAGGCTGAAGGCTTGCTGCGCCACGGCCGTCAGCGCTTCTTCGGCGCTGCCGACGGCGTGATAGTCGTGGCCGGCGAGGAGCAGCGTATCGGCCAGCGCTTCGCGCAACGAACGGTCATCCTCGACCAGCAACACCTTGATGCCCATGACGTTTATTCAACTCCCTGTGCAGCGGAAAAAAGTGGCAGGCTGACCTGCGCGCAGGTGCCGCGCCCGACTCGCGAGCGCAGGGTCAATTCTCCCTGATGCGCACGGGCCACCGCTTTGACCACGGTCAGGCCGAGGCCTGTGCCGGTGACTTTGGTAGTAAAAAAAGGCTCGCCGAGGCGCGCCAAAACTGTCGGCTCAATGCCGCTGCCGCTGTCACTGACACACAAGCGCAGGGTGTTGCCTCTGGTGTAGCAATGCACTTTCAGCCGCGCTTCGCCGGCGCTGGCCTGAATGGCGTTTTCAATCAGATTCAGCAGCGCGCCGACCAGTGTGTCGCGGTTGCACAGCAGCTCACCGGCATGGCTGTCGCACTGCCAGCGGATCGGCAGATCCTGCACATGGGTCAGCGCCGCTGCCTGCAGCGATTGCATCAAGGCATTGGGCGAAATGCGGTCGGTCAGCGGTAATTCACCGCGAGCGAACACCAGCATGTCGCGCACTTGATGTTCCAGTTCGTGCAGACGCTCTTTCAGGCGCCCGGCAAAGCGTTGCTGGGTTTCCACCGGCAATTGCTGTTCGGTCAAATGGCTGGCGTAAAGCAAAGCGGCGGACAGCGGCGTGCGAATCTGGTGGGCCAGAGACGCAACCATGCGCCCCAGCGACGACAAACGCTCATGCCGTGCCAGTTGATCCTGAAGATGCCGGGTTTCGGTCAAGTCGTTGAGCAGCACCAACTGCCCCGGCTCGGCATCCAGCGAGCGGGTGGAAATCGACAGACGTCGACCGTTTTTCAAGGAGATTTCGTGACCGTCGTCTTCACGGGGAGCGAAGCAGCGTGCGATCACATGGCGCCAGAGTTCGCCTTCGAGTGGCGAGCCGAGCAGATCGATGGCGGCCGGATTGGCTTCGCGTACCAGACCGTGGCCGTCGATGACGATGACGCCGCCGGGCAGCAGGTCGAGAAGGTTTTGCAGGCGATTGGCCAGGCGTTCTTTTTCCGCCAGTTCCTGCATGCGTTGGGCGCTGACCACGGCCAGCTCACCCTTGAGTTCGGTGACCCGCGCTTCGAGCAGGCTGTAGGAGTCGGTCAGCTGGCTCGACATCTGGCTGAACAGCTGGAAGGCCTGCTCAAGCCCCTGACGACTTGCCTGCTCTACGGACGAGGGTTGCCCCACGATATTGGAGGCAGAAGAGATCTGGGCGGCTTGGGGCATTGGGCTCTCTCGCTTGGCTGACCGTCAGTGAAACGGAACGTTGCGAGGGCTATAGCAATACCCGTGCCTAAAAAAAACCGCTTATAAAATGAAGCGCTTGAAAAACAGGCGTCAATCATCCGCCTGTTCATCTCCTCCAGCCCGGCTCATGCCGTACTTGCGCATCTTCTCGACCAGGGTGGTGCGACGGATGCGCAGACGTTCAGCGGCCCGTGCCACGATGCCATTGGCATCGTCCAGCGCTTGCTGAATCAGGCCTTGCTCCAGACCACCGAGGTAGTCCTTGAGATCGAGGCCTTCCGGCGGCAGCAGTGCACTGGCGCTGAAATCCGGCGTATGGCCGTTGATCGCCACGCGCTCTTCCAGATCGCTGCGCAGGCTGTCGACCATCTGCTCGTCTTCGTCGTCGACGTAGCGGAATTTCTTCGGCAACTCGACCACGCCGATCACCCCGTACGGGTGCATGATCGCCATGCGCTCGACCAGGTTGGCCAGCTCGCGGACGTTGCCCGGCCAGCCGTGACGGCACAGCGACATGATCGCCGCCGAGTTGAAACGGATCGAACCGCGCTTCTCGTGCTCCATGCGCGAGATCAGTTCGTTCATCAGCAGCGGGATGTCTTCGACGCGCTCACGCAGTGGCGCCATCTCGATCGGGAACACGTTCAGGCGATAGTAGAGGTCTTCGCGGAACGAGCCGATCTCGATCATGCTTTCGAGATTCTTGTGCGTTGCGGCAATGATGCGCACGTCGACGCTCTGGGTCTTGTTGCTGCCCACGCGTTCGAAGGTGCGCTCTTGCAATACGCGCAGCAGCTTGACCTGCATCGGCAGCGGCATGTCGCCGATTTCGTCGAGGAACAGCGTACCGCCGTTGGCCAGCTCAAAGCGCCCGGCACGGCTGGTGATCGCGCCAGTGAAAGCGCCCTTCTCGTGGCCGAACAGTTCGCTTTCGAGCAGCTCTGCAGGGATCGCCCCGCAGTTGACCGGCACGAACGGCGCGTCGCGGCGCTTGGAGTGGTAATGCAGGTTGCGCGCGACCACTTCCTTGCCGGTGCCGGACTCGCCGAGGATCAGCACGCTGGCGTCGGTATCGGCCACTTGCTGCATCATCTGCCGCACGTGCTGAATCGCACGGCTGGTGCCGACAAGACTGCGGAAAAGATTGGGTTCGCGATGACGGCCGCGTTCGCGGGCCTGGTCGTACATTTCGCGATAGACCTGGGCGCGGTGCAGCGAATCGAGCAATTTGCTGTAGCTGGGCGGCATTTCCAGGGTCGACAGCACGCGGCGACGCTGGTCTTCAGGCAGGTCAACGGAAGAATTATCGCCCATTAACAAAACCGGAAGGAACTCATCCCAGGTTGCGAGTGTCTTTAGCAAGCCCAAAAGCGCGCCAGGAGCATTGACGGTCCCGATCAGTACGCAAATGACTTCACGACTAGACGACAAAGAGCCGACAGCCTGCTGCCAGTCATGGCTGCCGCAGGGTAAATTTTCTTCGCCAAGAAAATTCAGAATCACCGCCAGGTCGCGGCGGCGGACGCTATCGTCATCGATCAGCAGAATTTTGGTTTCACGCCACATGCAATAGCAACTTCCCTAGTCAACTCAATGCCCGAAAAATAAGGCAAGCGAGACGCTTGCAGGACACCATGTGCCTGTAGACGCCCTAAACCTGATAATAGCCACTAGTTAAGTCAAAAAACCGTGCACAGTCAAATTTATGGCGCACATCTCTGTTTCAACTGACGGTTAATCAACCAAACAGATGGTAAACCTTTGCAGCCTTTTGCGCTTGGGTGATCTGCGACATCTCGTTGGCTATCGCCTGCCGCTCGCCCATTGCTACCTCGAGAAGCTCTTTGTAGACGAATAGCAGCTCCTCAAGGTTGTCGCGCAGTGCTACTTCGTCCAGCGAAGCTTCCGCCATGACGTCTTCCATGCAGGAACGGCAAGCCAGATCCAACTCACCAATGGCTTCCCAGTTTCGTTCGGCCAATGCTCCGACCAACGCTTCACGGGTATCGGCTATTCGCTGCAATACAAGACTCATGGTGCTCTCCTTCAGAACTGCGGAGCCGGCACAGGCGCGATGGCGTCCCAGCCTTCTTTTACCGTTGTCAGCAGACCGGCCACTTCATCGAGGACACGCGGATCACTGCTGATGTTGGCCTCGGCGAGGCGCTTCATCATGTAGATGTACAGGCCATCCAGATCGGCCAGTGCCTCGGCGTTGTTCTCAAGGTCGAGACCTTCACGCAGGCCACTGACAATGCCGATGGCCTTGCTGATCGCCGTGCATTTGGCGGGGATGTCCTTGCGCTCGATCGCGCCCTTGGCCTGAGCAATACGGGCCAGTCCACCTTCCATCAACATTTGCACCAGGCGGTGCGGGCTCGCTTCGGACGTCTGCGCATGGGCGCCGACTTTCTGGTACTGCCGAAGGGCTAACATCGGGTTCATGTTCTACCTCATTGCCACGTTGACTCGTATAACCAGTGTATCGCCAACCGGCCCGAAAACTTTAGATCAAAAGACAAAAACCCGGCGCACGCCGATAAAGCGTAGCCGGGTTTTTGTCGTTACTGACTGTTACTTCGCCGACTGCTGCGCATTCAGCGAGCTGAAGAACGACGTGATGTTGCTCGCCGTTGCCTTCATCTGGCCGACCAGCAAGTCCATGGCGTTGTACTTGGCGGTCAACGTCGTCGTCAGGTTGGCCACGCGCAGATCCAGCGCCGCCTGCTGCTTTTGCAGGCTCGATGTCAGATTAGTCAGGTTGGAACTGCGCTGATCGAGCAGCCCCCCAGTCTTGACGTACGGATCAACCGCCGCAGTCATACGCGCCAACAGACCATTCTTGGCATCGGTGCCGCTGAAGAGCTGCTGAACCTGGCCAGCCATGCCTGGGATTTCCATACGCTTGTTGAACACTGCAGTATCGAGCGTCAGCAAACCGGTTTTGCTATCGGTCAATACGCCCATCTGCGAGAGCACGGACAACTGGCCTGCTCCGCCCGCCCCTGGATCTGTCAACTGAGCACGCACGTCCGCCATCAACGAACGCGGCAGAGCGTCACCAGTGAAGGCTGCGGAAACGGTCAGATTGCCGTCGGCATCCGGCGTTGCCTTGGACAAGGTGTCGATGGTTTTCTTCAGGGTGTTATAGGAATCGATGAACGATTGCAACGATGTCTGGATGCCGGCGGTATTGGTCGCAACCGAAACGGTCGCTGGCGTTGCGACGCCATTGACCAAGGGACTGGCGGCAGTCAGGTTAAGCGTCATGCCGCTGATCGCACCGGTCACGGTATTGGTCTTGCTGGTAACGGCCAGGCCGTCGATGGTCAGACTGGCATCCATCGCCAGCTTACCGACGGCTCCGGACGCACCGGCCGCCGGGCTGCTGCCCATTTCCTGGGTGCCATCGATCTCCAGACCAGCGATCCCGCTGACCTTCAGGTCCATGCCGGCACCCGTCTTGTTCGAGCTGAGCACCAGTCGCGACGAACCGGTGCTGTCGGTCACGATGTTGGCCGAAATACCGTTGCTGGCCTGTGCGGTGTTGATCGCATCGCGCGTGGACTGCAAGGTGGCATTGGCCGGAATCGCGACATTGTAATCAATGCCATTCTGACTGATTTTCAGAGTACCACTCGGAATGGCACTGGCGGCCCCGCCGGCGAAGGCGGCACTGGCGACTTTCGAGCCGGTGGCCAGATTTTTCACAACGACGCTATACGTACCCGGTACGGCGGTTTTATCCGATGTGGCACCGACAACAGTCGGCGTGTCCGAAGTCGCAGTAAAACCGGCAAACGCCGGGCTCGTTGCCTTGTTCAGATCACCCATGGCTTTCTGATACGCAGCCAGTGCACTTTTCAGCGAACCGACACCGGAAATCTTCAGGCTGTTGGTTTTGGTCGCAGTATCGATCTGCGTCTGCTTGGCAGACTTGTCGGCGTTGACCAGCGCGGTCACGATCGCGCCGATGTCCAGGCCGGAACCCAGTCCGGAACCCGGTAGAATTGGACTTGCCATGTGCATCTCCCTTCAGATTGTTGCCATTCTTTTGACCGTTACACGCGTCCTGAGAACGAACAAACACTATTCATGCCATTTATCAGACTTTGGCGTCGAACAATACATGACTTGCATTGGCGAGGCTGTCGGCCAGTTTGAGGGCTTCGGCGGAAGGAATCTGTCGAACGACTTCACCCGTCTCGCTCGCGATCACCTTGACGATGACCTTGCCGGAATGCTCGTCGATCGAGAACTCCAGATTACGCTTGATCGACTGGACGAACTTTTCTATCTCTTGCACCGCCAGTTTCAACTTGGCGCCGTCCGCATCCTGATCCTTGGCAGCGACCGGCGCTTCAGTCTTTTGGACTTTAGGCAGCTCTGACGGTTTGTCAGCAACCGGTGGCACTGGCTTGGGAGCCGGATAAGACACGTTAAGCTTTACGCTCATGTCCATGCCCATCACCTCTTAACGTAAAAAAGCGAGAGAGCACGACAAGCGCACTCCCCCGCTTAAACTCATTCCGAAATTACTGAAGCAGCTTCAGTACAGCGGAAGGCAGTTGGTTGGCTTGAGCCAGTACGGAGGTCGAAGCTTGCTGCAGAGTCTGCTGCTTGGTCAGGTTAGCAGTTTCAGCGGCGAAGTCGGTGTCCTGTACACGACCCTGAGCAGCGGTGGTGTTTTCAGTGATGTTCTGCAGGTTCTGGATGGTGCTGGTCAAACGGTTTTGCGAAGCACCCAGGCTGGCGCGGGTTGCACCGATGTTAGCGATAGCTGCGTCGATTGCAGTGATCGCGCTGTCGATGGCGACGGCAGCGTCAGAAGGGCTGGCGCCAGTCAGTACAACAGTGCCGCTGCCAACCGACAGGCTGACGGCGTCGAACTTGGAGCTCAGTACCAGGTCGATGTGGTTAGCCGAACCGGTGTTTGCGCCCACTTGCAGGGTCACAGTGCCAGCCGAACCGTCCAGCAGGTTTTTGCCGTTCAGGTTGGTCGAAGCCGAGATACGGGTGATCTCGTCGGACATCTGAGCGAATTCAGCGTTGGTAGCGGTCTGGTCAGCAGTGCCGTTGGTACCGTTACGGGCTTTAACAGCCAGTTCACGCATACGCTGCAGGATGTCGGTAGTAGCTTGCAGAGCGCCTTCAGCGGTCTGGGCAACGGAGATACCGTCGTTGGCGTTCTGGATGGCCTGGGTGTTACCGCGGATCTGCGAAGACATACGGTTGGAGATCTGCAGGCCAGCGGCGTCGTCTTTGGCGCTGTTGATTTTCAGGCCGGAAGACAGGCGCTGCATCGAAGTGGACAGAGCGTCGGAAGCGCGGTTCAGGTTTTTCTGAACGTTCAACGATGTGGTGTTGGTGTTTACTGTTAAAGCCATGACGAATTCCTCGTTGGTTGGGTACTGCGGCTTCCGGCCCTGGCAACCGCCGGGTATGGCCTAGAGAACCTTCGTAATAGTTATCGTCGGGATTGCAGGTTGCTTGAGGGCTTTTTGAAAAAATTTTGCCATCACCACGCCACCCCCGAGAAAACAAAGACTTAGCAGCACATCCAGCGCGAAAAAATGACGTCATAAAACCGCCTGTAACGCAAAGCCGCGGGCCAGCGCTGCGCAGCGGCTCAGCGCCCGGCGTTTTCCAGCAATTCAACCAACTCGTATTCCATGTAGTCAGCCAGCCCCAACCAATCCTGGCGTTCCTGACAGTTGAGCATCTGCATCAGCACCTGTGCCCACATCTGCTGAACATCCACCGCGGCAGACGCCAGGCATAGTTGAGCCTGTTCGAATACATCGACCATCGTCAGCGCCGCCTCAACGTCACGCCCAAGGCGAAACAACGCCGCACACTGACGACACTGATCCTGACACTGACCCAGCGCACTCATTGCACGAACTCCGGATTGAAAGCGGTCCCGGCAATCAATGCGCCCGCGCGGCTGCTGTTGAGAAATTCGACCTTTGGATGCGCAGCGATATAACGCTCGAGCACACACAGATAGCCGCGAAAATTCAGCTGAGTGCTGACGCGCTGACCGTGGCCATCGCGCACCCAGTGCCGCGCCTGATTCACCGGTGGTCCGAGATCGCCGTCATTCCAACCGGCGTGAGTCTTGTTCATCGGGAAAGCGAAGTCAGCGCCAAACAGGGTGATACGCTCGGAGCCCATCTTCACCGCAAGATCCACCGCCGGATGAATCACGCTGCCGCCGACGTGCAGCTCGCCGCGTGGATACTGTTCTTTCAGCTCGGCATAGATCGGGCTGACCGAATAGCCGCCATAGCGCTTGCCCTTCCATGCCTTCAATACCTGCGGGTCGCTCATCGGCAGGTACACCAGCGTAATGCCGTCAGACGTATCGAAGGGCAGATGCCGAAAGCCGATGCGCTGATCGATGCTCACCACCAGATCAGGCACGATGCCGTGTTCGCGCAACGGTCGATAAGCGGTATCAACACAGATGAACAACGGCCGCTCGGCACGCTGACGAATCGCCGCCAGCCGCTCGAAATGCTGCTCCAGCGTCGGGCCGGTGGCGATCACGTAGATTTCACGTCCAGCGCAACTGCCGAACAGCTGCGCGACATCGTCATCGCCAAGCAGCACCGGCAGACATTCCTGCAAGCGTTGCTGGATTTCTGGCGACTGCGGATCGAAATCGCGATTGTTGAATGTCAGGTGCACTTCATTGGTCAGCCGGTCGCGGATCTTCGCGTTGAAGTCATCGGCCAGCAGCATCTCGGCCGGCAAGGCAAAGAATGGCGTGAAGAAGTCAGGATGATCACCGGCGTAAAACAGTTCGACCCGAGGATCCTGCAGCCACTGGCGCTGATCGAGCAGTTGCAGTACCAGCGCGAACAGCGCGCCGTTGAGGATGTGCACGTACAGTTTTGCCAGGTCTGCGCGATCGAGCAGCACGCCGGGCAAATCGCCCAGGCCGGTGCCATAGACATGCAGATGCGGTTTTGCCGGCAGGCTTGCCGCCTGAACCTGCGCCTCATGCAGACGATCATGGCGACTGGTCAACTGAATGCCGTCAACGCTCAGCGTCGAGCCCAGCCCTTGCACGAGTTCGGCCTGTACGGACGCGCTGTCTTCAGCCATCAATCGCTCGAACAGCGCCGGCCAGCGCCGTTTCAACACCTCGGCATTGGCTTGGAAAAACTCGCTCATGGCGCCTCGCGCTCCTTCTCGGGCAAAAAAATAGCGTTCAAGGTTAACCTTGAACGCTATTTTTGTATCAGTGGTTTTTCTGCAGTTTACGGACGATAGATGATCGCCGAGCCCCACGACAGACCGACACCAAAACCGCTCAGCGCAACGCGCTGCCAGTCGGAATCAAGCACGTGTTTTTCCAGCAGCAGCGGAATGCTCGACGACACGGTGTTGCCGGTCTCGACCATGTCCTTGATGAACTTCTCCGGTTCGCCTTCAAAGCGTCGCGCCACGGCGTCGACAATCGCCGCGCTGCCCTGGTGAATGCAGAATGCGTCGATGTCATCGGCCTTGAGATTGGAATCGTCGAGCAACTCGTGCAGGTGCGCCGGGACTTTCAGCAGAGCGAAGTTGAAGACCTGACGACCGTTCATGAAGAACACGCCGTTGCTGACTTTCAAGTGCGGTGCGCCGGAACCGTCGGTGCCGAACTTGGCCTTGCCCAGCGCCCAGGTCGGGTTTTCGCCCATCCACGTAGCGGTGGCGGCATCGCCAAACAGCATGGTGGTGTTGCGGTCTTCCGGGTCAACGATTTTCGAATACGGGTCAGCGGTGATCAGCAGGCCGTTCTTCAGGCCGGCGGCTTCCATGAAGCCCTTGATCGCGTAGATGCCGTAGACGTAACCGGAGCAGCCCAAAGAGATATCGAACGCTGCGACATTGGTCGGCAGGCCGAGTTTGTCCTGGACGATTGCTGCTGTGTGCGGCAGGCCTTCTTCGTCACCGTTTTGCGTGACGACAATCAACGCGTCGATCGATTCACGCTTCAGTTCAGGATTGCTGGCGAACAGCGCATTGGCCGCTTCCACGCACAGGTCGGAAGTTTCCTGCTCAGCGTCTTTGCGCGGCAGGAACGCCGAACCGATCTTGCCAAGGATGAACTCTTCATCCTTTTCGAATTTTGCACCTTGTGCGTAATTGTCCACGCCGGCTACAGGAACGTAGCTCGCAATGCTTTTTATGCCAATCATTACGGCTTCCCAATAAAAAACAGCCCAAAACCACCGCTCGCAAGGATTCGAGGGGCGCCGACAAACAGAAAACGGCCGCCACGACGGGCAGCCACGGGAAGCGCAAAGGGCTATCACTGGAACCGCAAAACGGGCCAGGCGCCATCTCCCCGGTCAATACAATACAGTGAAGATGCGCGTTATGACTCGCAGGTCACGCTATTTTGCCGAATCGATGGCAGATTGGCCTATTCGACCAGCGACCAATCCAGCGGCGTACCGCGCTTGATCGCGGTGCGCGCACGGCGTCCGAGGACGGCTTCGGTGTGCTTGGGCGGCAGACCGAGACCGGGACGAATGGCGCGCAGATTGTCGCCAGTAAAGGCTTCACCGGCGGCCATGTCAGCGGTGACATACAGCGAGCGGCGATAGACCAGCGACTTGCACTCGGCCTCGGTCGGACCGTACTGAACACGCCCCATCGCCTGCCAGGCACGCTCGGTTTCGACGACCAGACTGGCCAGCTCCGCAGGCTCCAGGGAGAAACTCGCGTCCACGCCACCGGCCGAACGATCAAGGGTGAAGTGTTTCTCCACCACCGTCGCTCCCAGCGCCACTGCGGCCACCGACACGCCAACGCCCATCGAATGATCTGACAGCCCCACCTCGCAACCAAACAGCTCGCGCAGATGCGGGATCGTGCGCACATTGCTGTTGAGTGGCGTGGCCGGATAGGTGCTGGTGCACTTGAGCAACACCAGATTCTTGCACCCGGCCTCGCGTGCGGCACGCACGGTTTCATCCAGCTCAGCAATACTCGCCATGCCGGTGGAGATGATCAGTGGTTTGCCGGTCGCTGCCACTCGACGGATCAACGGCAGATCGGTGTTTTCAAAACTGGCGATCTTGTACGCCGGCACCTCGAGGCCTTCGAGAAAATCCACCGCGCTGTCATCGAACGGTGTCGAGAACGCGAGCATCCCCAACTCCTTGGCCCGAGCAAAAATCGGCGCGTGCCACTCCCACGGTGTGTGGGCTTTTTCGTAGAGATCGTAGAGCGACGTGCCGGCCCACAGACTGCCCGGATCCTTGATGAAGAATTCACCTTCAGCCAAATCCAGGGTCATGGTTTCGGCGGTGTAGGTTTGCAGCTTCAAGGCATGCGCCCCGGCCTTGGCCGCCGCCTCGACGATTTGCAGAGCGACGTCGAGAGACTGGTTATGGTTGCCGCTCATCTCAGCAATGATGAACGGCGGCGCATCGGCACCGATGGTGTGCTGGCCAATCTTGAAACTAGACATGCGGGTGATCCTTCAAAACACGGCTGAACGCGCAGGTCTCTTGAGTGAACCCGGCGTCGCGGAAGACTTTCAATGAAGACTGATTGGCCGGCATGACCCGGGCAGTGATGCGTGTCAATTGTGGCCAGTGCGCAGCGACAAACGCTTCGCCACGGCTGAGCACCGCCCTGCCCCAACCGAGGCCGAAACGCCCTTCCAGCAGATAGATCGACACTTCGGCTTCGAACCCGCGCAAGTCGTAACGCAGCACCCCGACCGGGCCGTCGTCCGCCTCGGCGATCAACAGCAACCGTTGCGGATTGCGCAGGGTCGCTGTCAGCCAGTTCAGATGCTGAGTCCAATCGATCACACCGGTTTCCAGCGACCAGCGCCGTACCGCTTCAGCATTGCGCCCATCGAACAGCAACTGCGCATCGTCCAGCGTCGCCGGGCGCAGTTTCAGCACCACGCCGGCCAGCGCCGCCGCGACGCGTGCGGCACCGCGCCCGTCGACCAGTTGCCGCGAGCGCTCGGCGAGGCTGCGGCGTAGAAAATGATTGTTCACGACGAAGCCGACCGCATCACGCAACTGCTCGACGCTGACCTGCTCGCGAGCCCCCATGAACACATGCGCACCGGCAGCGGCCATGACTTCGCCGTTGGCCTGCTGATTGTTCGCCACGGCGATGCAGATGGTCGGCAAACCCAGCGCCGCGCGCTCCCAACTGGTGCCACCGCCAGCGCCGATAAACAGGTCGGCCTCAGTCATGCGCTGATGGAAATCACTGACGAAACTGTGCAGGCGCCAGTTCGGTCGCGTCTCGGCCAACGCTTGCATCTGCGTCCACGCCGGGTTGTCGGCGCCAGCGACGAAATCCACCTGCAACTCAGTGAAATCAGCCAGCGCCAGCATCGCATGGTGAGTCTGCCTCGCCGCGTCGAAACCGCCGAAATTCACCAGCACGCGCCGGGCCTTCGGTTTGATCTCGATGGCCTCGCAGTCGAATTCTTCGCGCAACATGGCGTAGCGCGGGCCGAGCAAGGTGCGACAGCCTGGCGGCAGCAGCGGCGCGTAGTTTTCACTCAAGCCAGAGAGGTTCTGATTGAGCAGCAGATCGACGCTGTAGCGCCGCGTGGCAAGATCATCCACGGCGGCGATTCGATGCGCCCAGCGCCGGGCAGCGGTTTGCCAGTGATGATCGAGGCCGTAATGGTCAACGATGATCCAGTCGAACGGTGCCTGCCCGTCCAGCAGCAGGCCTAGTGCATCAATGTCGAACTGCCACGGCAACATCGATTCGATGGCCTGCAGCGGGTCTTCATCACGATAGCGCTCGGGCAGCGCGAAGGTCTCGAAGCCTTCGGCATTCAAGGCTTCCAGTCGATGCCCGGGCAAACGCCGACAGGCGAATGCGACATGACTGCCCTGCCCGCGCAGCACCCGCGCCAAGGTCAGGCAGCGGGCAATGTGGCCGCTGCCAATGGTTGGCGAGGCGTCGGCGCGGATCAGCACCCTCATCGCAGCTCTCCGCCGGCCTTGAGCGCCGCGTAAAGGTATTCGGCGCGCTGCCAGTCTTCGGGGGTGTCGATATCCTGGACCAGATATCGCGGCAGAATCACCGGCAGGCTGGCTGGCGAATACAGCACATCATCGCGCAACCATGCCGCGCTGCGGCCCCAGTAAAACTGCCCGGCATCCTGAAACGCCTCGGGCAAGTCCTGCGAACGAGTATTGCGAAACTCGGGATACAACGCCGTCAAGGCGCCGTCCCCGTCGACTGTCAGTGCACGTTGTACCGGAAACGCGAAATCGCAAACCGAGAATGCAAATGATCGATGCGGATGCTGCTCCAGCAACTCCAAACCCTGACGCAGATAACGTGCCTGCAACAGCGGCGCAGTGGCGTAAATGCAGCAAGCGAAATCGAAGGACGGCAACTGCTGCAGTGCGTGCACGATGACCGCCGCAGTGCCGGTGAAATCATCGGCAAGTTCCGCCGGGCGCATGAACGGTACCTGCGCACCGTGCGCCCTCGCGATGTCGGCAATTTCGGCATCGTCGGTGCTGACCACGACCTGCTCGAACAAACCTGATTCCAGCGCTGTGCGGATCGAGCGGACAATCATCGGCACGCCCACGAACGGCAAGAGATTCTTGCGCGGGATACGCTTGCTGCCGCCACGGGCAGGGATGATTGCGACGTTGCTCAAGGGCGTTTTTCCAACAGGAACCAGGTGATGTCATCGGCCGGAAATTGCCGATCACGGTGATAGACGAAGCCATAGTCGAGCAGTTGCAAATCGGCATAGCGATCAAGCATTTCCCCGGCAAAATCGCGCTTGAACAGCTTGCCGCTGTTACCGCGGTAAGCGATTTCCATCGGTGCCGGATTGTAGTACTCGGCGATCAGAATGTAGCGCTGGCTCAGCTCGTACATCTGCGCATAGGCGCGCGGCAACAGCTCGGGAGCCAGATGGATCAGCACGCCTTTGCTCAGTGTCAGATCGTAGCGGCGCTCGACAGGAAAATCGAACAACGAGCCGTGCCAGATTTGCGCGATGTCCAGCGCCTGCGCCTGCACGCACGCGCTTTCGTTGATCTCGACACCGAACAGTTCGCAACGCGGCAATAACTGACGCAATGCCTGCAAATTGTTGCCGGCGTTGGTACCCAGCTCCAGCAGACTGTCGACGCGACCCGCGCGGCTCAGCGCTTTGGCGAAAAACCCTAGATTGCCCGCCACCAGCGCCTGGCCGACATTGCGCTCAACGTAATGGTTGCCGAACTCACCCTGCCAGAATCTTTCCTGCTCGCTCAGATCGCGCATACACAGTCTCGTCTACCGCCGCAGCGGTCATCGTTCGGTCAGTCGCCGCAGTTGCTCGACTACATGATCCTGCTGCTCATCGCTCAGCAAGGGGTACAGCGGCAAGCTGATGGCTTGAGCGTAATAGCGTTCAGCCTCGGGAAAATCGCCCTCGGCAAACCCCAGACCCTGATAGTAAGGCTGCAAGTGCACGGGAATGTAGTGCAGATTCACGCCAATACCGGCCGCGCGCAAACCTTCGAAAACCTGGCGGTGACTGAGGCTGAAGCGCTCGGTCTGCAAGCGAATCACATACAGGTGCCAGGCAGACTCCGCCTCTTCCTGCGGGCTCGGCAACGTCACCGGCAAATACGCCAGCAAGCGATCATAGCGCGCCGCCAGTTCCCGGCGCCGGGCGACAAACTCATCCAGTTTGCCCAGCTGTGACAGTCCCAGCGCCGCTTGCAGATCGGTGATCCGGTAATTGAAACCCAGCTCAATCTGCTGGTAATACCACGGTCCGTGGCTCGGCTCGGTCATGTGCTCGGGATCGCGGGTCATGCCGTGGCTGCGCAGCCGTCGCAGACGTTCGGCCAGCGCCGGGCGATTGGTCAGGACCATGCCGCCTTCGGCGCTGGTGATGATTTTCACCGGGTGAAAACTGAACACCGTCATCGCCGCGAAGTCGCCACAACCGACTGGACGCCCGGCGTAACTGGCGCCCACCGCGTGCGAGGCGTCTTCGATCACGGTGAAGTTGTAGCGCACGGCGAGATCGGCAATCTTGCGCATATCGCAGCTCTGCCCGGAGAACGCGACGGCGACGAGGACTTTCGGCAGCATGCCGTCGCGTTCGGCCTGTTCCAGCTTCGCTTCAAGGGCAAAGGCGTCGAGGTTCCAGGTCAGCGGATCGATGTCGACGAAATCAACCTCTGCGCCGCAATAGCGCCCGCAGTTGGCCGAAGCCAGAAACGTATTCGGCGAGGTCCACAAGCGATCGCCCGGCCCCAGGTCAGCGGCCAGACAAGCAATGTGCAGCGCCGCCGTGGCATTGCACACCGCCACGGAAAAATCGGCCTGGCAACGCGCGGCCATGGCCTGTTCGAAGCGTTCGATGGTCGGCCCCTGGGTCAGCCAGTCCGATTGCAACACCTCGACCACCGCATCGATGTCTGCCTGATCGAGGCTCTGCCGACCGTAAGGAATCATACCGACAGCTTCGCGTGCAGATCGGCGATCTGCCCCACTGAAAGGAAATGCGGGTTGGTGTCCGAGCGATACTCGAAATCCTCGTCCACGGCACGGCCACGCTCACCGAGTTTATCGACGGCGAAATCGACGTCGACGCTGGTAAAACGAATCGACGGCTGAATCGTGTAATGGTCGTCAAACTCAAGGGTCATGCGCGCATCGTCCAGCGGCACCATCAGTTCGTGCAGCTTCTCACCGGGACGAATGCCGACGTTCTTGTGCGGCAGATGTTCAGCCATGCCGCGCGCCAGATCGACGATGCGGATCGACGGGATCTTCGGTACGAACACTTCGCCGCCGTGCATGCGCGCGAAGCTGTCGAGGACGAACTGCACGCCGTGGTCGAGGGTGATCCAGAACCGCGTCATGCGCTCGTCGGTGATCGGCAATTCTTGCGCGCCTTCAGCAATCAGCTTGCTGAAAAACGGCACTACAGAGCCGCGCGAACCGGCGACGTTGCCGTAGCGCACCACGGCGAAACGGGTCTGCTGCTCGCCAGCAATGTTGTTGGCGGCGACGAACAATTTGTCCGAAAGCAGCTTGGTCGCGCCGTACAGATTGATCGGGCTGGCCGCCTTGTCGGTGGACAGCGCGACGACTTTCTTTACGCCGTTATCGATGGCGGCCGCGATGATGTTTTCCGCGCCGTTGACGTTGGTGCGAATGCATTCGGTCGGGTTGTACTCCGCCGCCGGCACCTGCTTCAACGCGGCGGCATGCACTACGTAATCGATGCCGCGCATCGCCTGACGCAAGCGCTCGGCGTCACGCACGTCGCCGATGAAATAACGCATGCACGGTGCATTGAACGTCTGCTGCATTTCGTATTGCTTGAGCTCGTCGCGGGAGAACACCACCACGCGCTTGGGCTGGTATTGCTCCAGCAAGCGACGGATGAAGTTGCGCCCGAACGAGCCGGTGCCGCCGGAGATGAAAATCGATTGTCCGTTGAACATGTTGTAGTTCCTGTCGGCCTGCTCAGGCGAGCAACTGCGCCCAATTGATCGAGGCGTTTTCGCCCAGAGTGAAACCTTTACCACTCAAGGCCAGGTTGGCGTTGTACGCCGGATCCTGGGCAAAGGCGTCGGGCCATTTTTCACGCAACGCCGCCAATGCTGCTGGCGCCTGTGGCAGCTCGCCGGTGTGCAGCACCTGCACCAGTGGCGTCCACACGGTGAGGTAACCGGCCTGACCGGCCTTCAGGCACAAATCGACATCAGCATAGCCGTCAGCGAAGGTCGCTTCGTCGAGGCCGCCAAGGGCATTGAACAGCTCTTTGCCAACCATCAGGCATACCCTGGAGACGGCCGAATAATTCTGCTCGACAACCAGCCGCTGCATGTAGCCCTCGGCCTTGTGTTGCTCGCCGATGAAAGGCGAACCCACGCCTTCGTTCAGACCAAGAATCAGACCGGCATTGGCGACTTTGCCATCGCGATCGACGAGTTTGGCGCCGACGATGCCGACCTCAGGACGCTGGGCATGGTTGAGCAGCGAATCGATCCAGTTCGGATTGACCACTTCGCTGTCCGCGGCCAGCAGCACCAGGTATTCACCCTGCGCCTGTTCGCTGGCGGCGTTGTACAAAGCGACTTCGCTCAGCGGCTGGTCGGCACGCAACACGTTGACCTTGGCGTGGCGCAGCGTTCCCAGCCAATCGTTGACCGCTGCCGACTGCTTGCCGTTGGCCGCCAGCAGCACTTCGTAGCGGCTGTAACGGGTTTTGAGCAGCACGCCCTCCAAGCAGCGGCGCAGTGCCGGCAAATCATCGATGACCGGCACAATGATCGAAACCAGTGGCTGCTCAGTGTGGCGATAATCGATCTGCCAGGTACCCGGCGCCGCCGAAGTGACTTTGGCCTTGTAGCCGCGATTGCCCAAGTGACGCAGCAACGCCTGACGCTCGTGGGCGTTTTCTTCCAGAGGCGCCTGCTCGGTGATCAGCAGCGGCTCGTCGAGATGCGCAAGACCGTCAAGTCCGCCCTGTTCGATGATGCGCAGCAACAGATCGAATTCCAGCGCCTTGCTGAAGTCGGCCTGATAGCCACCGGCCTCGAGCAGGACTTCACGACGGATCAGCCAATGCCGCGCCATCAGCGACGGCACGCTTTGCAGCAGATCCAGGTTGAAACCGGGGCGGAATACGGCGACCAGTGCGCCGTTTTCCTTGCGCTGGATTTCATCGGTGGCGACCGCACGCACACTCTCGGCACCCATCAGTTCAAGGCTGGCGCGCAACAGGCCGCTAGCGGTGAACTCATCACCGGCCTGAGCCAACATCAACCAGTCGCTTGGCGACTGCTGAGCGCTCTGGTTGAGTTTGTCGACGAGATTGCCGGGCGTGACACGGACAAAGTGCAGGGTGTTCTGCGCAGTGGTCGCTGCCGGTGCTTCACCAGTGGTGAACACGACAATCCTGAACGCTTTGCAGTGCCCCTCGACCAGGCTGTCGAGCGACACCTGCAACTTGTCGATGTCGTTGTCCAGATCAAGCAGGAAGATACCGAACTGCTGACCACCACCTTCGGCAGCCACGTGTTGGCTGATCGAATCGAGCTGCTCGATGGCAGGCGCACGTGCAGCCAGCCAATTCAACAAACGTCCCGATTGCATCTTGTCGAACGTGACCTGATGATCGTCGACCGTCAGCGCCTCGAGGCGGGCGACCCATTCATGCATGGCTTGCGCCGCCGTCTCGTCACCAAGCACGTGCAGCTGCGCGGCCAGACGCTTGGCAACCACCTGGTTGAACGCATTCAGATCATGCGCCTGCCACAACCGGTCGACCACGCTCTCCGGCGTATCGTTATTGCGCGCCTGGAGCAGATGCGCCTGACGCGTCCATGTGCCTTCCAGCCCCTCCAACTGGAGGCGACCCGCCGGCAGGGTGTGCATCATGAATTCAAACTGTTCCAGAAGATCGAAAAACGCCTGGTTGTAGAACGGCATCTCAACGTACTGCAGTGGGCCGAAGCGCCGATCAGGCCGCCGCAATTGCTGATTCCAGGTCGACTCGAAAATCAACTCGGCAGTCAGCGCCCGGCGGACCGCCAGACTCTCGGCCATCGCCGCAAAGCTCTCCAGAACAAATGCCTTGGCCTGCCCTGCATCGAGGTTCTGGATACCGGTCGGCAGCGAGACGAGGAATTCGGCAAACGCCTCTCGTTCGGCGACCGACTTGCCATCAACATAGGTCAGCGAGTGATACACGTCGGTATTGTGTTCGGAAACGCAGTAGTTGATCTCGCGTACCACATAGGGAATCGGCAGGATCCGTGCCTTGGCGCTCGCCAGCAGGAAATACACGTGCCCGATTTCCTGCCATTGGAAATTGGTCCCCGGCGGCAATGACGAGTGCCAGGTTTTCATCAGGTCGGTACGGGTCACCGCGTAGAACGGCGGGATGTACTGACTCATGTAGTCAATGACGCGATCCTGCGCCCGCTCGGACGAATAGTCTTCCTGAACCTTCTTGTCCCGGCGGTAGTAGTTCACGCCATCGGCCTTCGCCAGGTACATCAGGCAATAGCCGTGGCACATGCCATAGTCACGATTGGCCTGAAGAAAGCCGACAGACTCGCAGAGCGAATCGAACACGATGAAATCGTCATCCGCCGCCAGCACCATGTATGGCGTGCTCAGTTGCTCGACGCCATAGGCCAGTTTGGCCTGCATCCCCCAGTAGGCAAATTGCGGTACATGATGATAATCGACGGCGGAGAAATCGCCTTCCGGACGTTCCGGCGTGGAATCCAGCACCATGATTCGGCAGGGCAAGCTGCTGTAATACTTCACCGCACGGCGCAGGAACGCCGGCCGATTGTGAGTAATCAGCACCACCGTCAACAACTCGTTGAGCGGTAGCGTCAGTTCAGAACTGTACTTGCCTTGCATAACTTCTCTCCACAACCGGCGACTCGCCGAAACAACGCTGGGTAATGTTGCGAATTAACGAACGCGGCGCAGATAACCGTCCGGCGCCACGGTGATCAGCAGTTTGTTCTGCATCTGCCGATCGATCTCGAAATCCTTGTTCTCTTCCAGGTATTTCCACACGGCGGTTTTCGGGTTATCGCCATGACCCCACGGGCGATCCGGAAAAAAGTCCGCCGGCATGTCTTCAACCACGGTGTCCATCACCACGCAGTAGCTGCCCACCGAAACCAGCGGCGCGTACAAGCGCAGCTCCTCGAGTACGTGGTCGTGGGTATGGTTGGAATCGAGGACCAGAATCACTTTCTTGCCCTCGGCAATCGCGCGGACTTTCTGCGCGGTCGCCTCATCGATACTCGAACCTTCGATCATCTGGATGCGCTTGGCCATCGGGTGACTTTCGATGGCTTCACGGTTGTGCGGGCGAATGTCGAGGTCGATGCCCAGCACTTCGCCGTGGCCCTGCAGCTCCAACAGCGAGGCGTAATAGATGATCGAACCGCCGTGGGCAATGCCGCATTCAATGACCAGGTCCGGTTTGACCTGCCAGATGATCTCTTGCATGGCCATCATGTCTTGCGGCAACTGGATGATCGGACGGCCCATCCACGAGAAGTGGTAGCTGTATTTATGGCGGGCCGATTCGTTGAAGAAATCCCGGGCCAGTGCTACCACTTTCTGGTCCTCACCCTGGCGCGCGATCTCTTGTTGGCATTCGGCTTCGAAGGCTTTGTGGATGTTGTTTTCGGTCATCTTAATAATCTCAAGGGTCACTGAAACGAAGCGCTGTCGACGGCGTGATAGACGTAGCGTGCGCCAGTCATCCGCTTGATTTCTTCGAGGTAGTTGGAATTCATCACAAACAGATGGGCGCCTGCAGGCAGCGCATCCATGGCCTCTTGCGGCGAGGACACCCGCACGCCACTGAGCGGCAGGTAACGGCCCTGCTTGGCCGGGTTGATGTCGACGACGCGATCTACCGCCACGCCGGCGCGCTGCAAGGCCAATGAATAAATCACGCCCTTGGACGAAGCGCCCCAGATGGCCGAGCCCTGTGCCGGCGCGGATTGAATGATCTGCACGGCGCGATCAAGACTGGCGGTGAAGGTGGTCGACAGCGTCAGCAACGACGGCGTCTCGACCGGCGCCCGTTGCAGCGTCGAGAGATCGGCAACGATGTACAGATATTGGCCACCGAACAGATGCCCGGCCTCGAGCACGGTGCCGAACATTGCGCGCAAGTCGGCGAGACGGAAGTAATTGACGTGCTCATAGAACACGTCGAACCAGGCATTGTGCTCGACGATCCAGTCAAAGCACGGCACTTCGATATAAATCTGCCCGCCCTGATTGGCTGCAGCCATTTGCGCGAGAAACGCCAACGGATCGCTGATGTGCTCCAGCACATGGCGCAACACAATTGCGTCCGCCGCCAACCCCAGCTCGCGGGTGAACGGTGCCTTGATCACGTCAGGATTGTCACCTTCATACGAAGGGTCGATCCCGGTAATGGCGTAACCTTTGCCCCGCAGCATCTCAAGGAAATAACCTTTGCCGCAGCCGACCTCAATCAGGGACTGGCCCTTGAAGTGCCGGGCGAGGATCGCTTCGACGGCATTGAGGTGCGCCTGAAACTGCACCGAGTGCGCCTGTTCGTTCTGATAGTCGGCGTCATAGCTCAGCTTGTCGGCATCGAAGGCCTGGTTGAAGATCAATCCGCTTTGGCTGTCCTGTACCAGAACAATGTCTGCCGCCCCTGAGGCCCGCGCCTCTTCGGCGCTGGCAAACGTGCGGTTCTGCAATACCGGCAGTCCGGTCGCGCGATAAAGCTCATGCAGCATGTTCCTGCCCCTTCAGTTGCGAGATTCGCTGAGCATCACCCCAGAACGCCATTGGCTCATGGGCGGAATAACCGTAATGGCCCAGATTCAACTTGATCGTCGACTGGCGTTCGCGAACACGCTGTTCAACCAGCGCGCGTACGGAAATCGGCTGGCCGCTGCAGCAGTTGGTGACGCCGTCGACATCAGGCCGGCCGATCAGCGAAGCCAATTGCGCGGCCGCCTCGGTAATCTGCAGATAATCACGCAACTGGTCGCCCATCGACATATTGAACTGCGCCTCACCGCCATCGATGGCGCGGTCGAGGCTGGCCAGCAGGCTGTTGCTGTTCTGCCCTTCGCCATAAAGGTAAAACAACCGCGCCCATTGCAGGGTGAACGACTGCTCGCGCTGCAATGCTTCAAGGAACAGGCGCAAGGTGTGCTTGGCCAGACCGTAAGGCGTGCAAGGCTGGGGCAAGACCGACTCGGCCAACCGGCCGCTTTGCAAGCCGTATTCAAAGCAAGTCCCGGTGACCAGCACCTGGCTCACCCCTGCCACGACCGCACGCTTGAGAAACGCGTAATCGGCCGGCAGGTTGCGTTCGAAATGAAACAGCGCCTGATAGTTAGGCAGGCCGCTCCAGGCCAGATGCGCGACGACATCCACGCCATCAACCAAACGCTCGACATCTAGGTCTGGCGCATGCAGATCGGCGGCGACAAATTCCACCTGCGCGAACCACGGCAAACTGCGAGCCGAGTCGTGGGTGCGCGCAACCGCACGCACTTTGAAGCCTTTGGAAAGCAAAGCGCTGACCAAGTGGCGACCGACGAAGCCGGTGACGCCAGTGACCAGCACAGTGGAGGTGGTCGCCGTCAAAGCTCGACTCCCTGAAACTGTTTGTCGAGCAGCGGATGCCTGGAATCCTTGGCTGACAAATTCTTGACGGTCAGCGGCCATGAGATCGCCAGTGCCGGATCAAGGGCCGACAAACCCGCTTCATGCTCCGGTGCGTAATCGGCATCGGTAAGGTACAACACTTCCGATTCATCGGTCAGTGACTGGAAGCCGTGGGCAAAACCGGCAGGAATCAAAAAACTGCGGCCATCATCGGCGCGCAGTTCTTGCGCATGCCACTGCAAATACGTTGGCGATTGCGGCCGCAGGTCGACCGCCACATCCCAGACCGCGCCGCGCACACAAGTGATCAGCTTGGATTCGGCATAGCCGGCTTTCTGAAAATGCAGACCGCGTACGCTACCTTGGCCGACCGTGCGCGAATGATTGATCTGGCGGATCGCAAAAGGACGCCCCTGGACGGTCAGACGACTCTGGCAGAACAGCCGGGCGAACCGCCCGCGCTCATCGCAGAAGACTTTCTGCTGGATGAGGTACAGGCCCTCCAATGGCGTTTTCTGCAAGGTGTAATCGCTCATGAACGCTCTCTGTACAGATTCAATTGGTTCAAGGTAACGGCGCGCATGTCATCGCCGTGTTGCCACGCCAGATGCCAGCCAAGGGTGTGCGTCAGGCATTGTTCCAGCGTCCAGCGCGGCTTCCATCCAAGCACCTGTCGCGCGCGGCTGCTGTCCAGACGCAGAAGACCGGCTTCGTGCAGCTCACTCGGTTCGATGCGCAGACCGCGGGCCTGCGGCCAACGGTTGGCGAGCAGTTCGACCACCTCACCGACGCTGCACATGTCGGCCTCACCGGGACCGAAGTTCCACGCACCGGCGTATTCCGGGCCGTACTCGTAGAGAGCAGCGGCCAGTTGCAGATATCCGGCCAGCGGCTCCAGCGCGTGCTGCCACGGGCGCACCGCTTGCGGGTAACGCAGGGTCACTGGCTCGTCGGCGGTCCAGGCTTTCAGTACGTCGGGAATCAGTCGCTCTGGCGCAAAATCACCACCGCCCAGCACATTGCCGGCGCGTGCGGTAGCCAGGGCCAGGCCGTGTTCGGCATGTTTGTCCACCGGGAAGAACGACGCGGCATAGGACTGCGCGAGCAATTCGCAGCAAGCCTTGCTGCTGCTGTAAGGATCGTGGCCACCGAGGGCTTCGTCTTCGCGGTACGGCCACAGCCACTCCTTGTTGGCGTAGACCTTGTCGGTGGTCACCAGCACGCAGGCGCGCACGCCGCCGACCTGACGAATCGCTTCGAGCAGGTTCAGCGTACCCATGACATTGCTTGAATAGGTGCCGAGCGGATCGCGATAGCCCTCGCGCACCAGAGGCTGGGCCGCCAGATGCAGGACTATTTCCGGCTCGGTCTCGGCGATGATTTCCAGCAAGGCGCCGAGGTCACGCAGATCGCCGCGTTGATCATTGATGCCTTCGTGCACGCGCGCCAGTTCGAACAGGCTCGGCTCGGTCGACGGATCCAGAGAAAAACCGCTGACTTGCGCACCAAGGCTTTGCAGCCACAGGGTCAGCCAACTGCCTTTGAATCCAGTGTGTCCGGTGACCAGGACGCGTTTGCCACGCCAGAAATCCGCACTCAGGCCCATTGCTTCCATGGGGCCTCCCCGCTCTGCCACAGCGCTTCGAGATGGTTCTTGTCACGCAGGGTGTCCATGGGTTGCCAAAAGCCCGAATGCTCGTAGGCATGCAGCTGTTCCAACTCAGCCAGTTGCATCAACGGCTCGGCTTCCCAGCTGGTCGCATCGCCGGCGATGTAAGGCAGCACCTGCGGTGACAGGACGAAAAAACCGCCATTGATCCAGCCGCCGTCACCTCGCGGTTTCTCGGTGAAACCCATGACTTGGTGGCCTGTGCGTTGCAAAGCACCGTAACGACCTGGAGGCTGTACGGCCGTAACGGTCGCGAGCTTGCCGTGCGCTTCATGAAAACGGATCAGAGCGCCGATATCGATATCCGAGACGCCGTCGCCGTAGGTAAAACAAAAGGCTTTCTCGTCCTTGAGATAAGGCGCAGTGCGCAAGAGCCGGCCACCGGTCATGGTTTCTTCGCCGGTGTCGACCAGCGTGACGCTCCACGGCTCGCTGTAATTCTGGTGCACCTCCATGCGGTTCTCGCGCATGTTGAAGGTGACGTCGGAGGTGTGCAGAAAGTAGTTGGCGAAGAAGTCCTTGATCGCATAGCCCTTGTAGCCCAGGCAGATGACGAAGTCGTGGATCCCGTGGGCGGAATACTGCTTCATGATGTGCCAGAGAATTGGCTTGCCGCCGATCTCGATCATCGGCTTGGGCTTGAGGTGCGACTCTTCACTGATGCGCGTGCCGAGACCACCCGCCAAAATTACTGCCTTCATCGTCTCCCCTCTTGTTCTTCACCGGGCTGCGCATGGCTTTGTTGAGCGTAGCGGGCCTTGCGGCGACACCTTTTGCCGTTCCGGGCGCAAGTGCAATGACCGCAAGCGCTCGTTTTATGGCGATTTGAGGGGGACTTGCAGGAAACGCGCCAGCTCAGAGTCGAGGCGGTGGGGAACGGGCTGAGGATTTTGATTGAGGGCCTATCCGTTATTGCGGGTGCTGCCGCTGGCGGTTTCACCCTTACAGCAACAGCAACACCGCAGAAACGGATATTCACCCACCCCCCGAGAGCCTGGTCAGCCCAAAGGCCGCCAAGCCCAAAAACAAAAAAGGGATGAATCCAAAGATCCATCCCTTACTTCAACGATGCGCAAAAACTACCCGAACAGCGCGAACCCGTCACCACCCACCGGCAGCTCATACATCTGACCATCGGCCGTCTGAACATGCTCGATGGTCGCAAACCCCGCATACCAGTCCACCAGCCGCACACCGTTGTCCGGCACGCCACTGCTACCATCATTGGCACTGTGCAGATAAACGTCATCGCCAACACGGGTCACGCTCAACTGACTGGCGTCAGCGATCGTGTTCAGAATCAGCGTGTCGTTGGCATCCAGCCCTTCATCCTTGATGGTCACCAAGGCAGACGTGTCCACCACATAGGTATCATCGCCCTGCTCGCCAAACCCGCTGCCGCCCAGGCCCGACGGGCCGGCGCCGCTGAAGATCAACACGTCGTTGCCCTGCCCACCATAGGCCACGCCTCGCCCGAGGGTAATGTTGTCATTGCCTTCATCGCCACTGACCCAGGTAAACAGACCATCGCGCGCAGCTATGATGACGTCATCGCCCGAGCCACCGAACAAGGTGTCGGACTGCCCGGCTGCATCGAGACCGGACGCCAGACCACCGTAGATATGATCGTTGCCATCGCCACCCTGAATCTGGTCGTCACCACCACCGCCTTCAATGACGTTGTCGCCCCACTCACCTTCCAGAACATCATTGAACTGGCTGCCGCGCAGGCCTTCGATGTCGATGTAGACGTCATGGAAGGCGATACCGCTCTGCGCTCCCCATTTCAGCGAGGCGCTCAAGCCTTCAGCACTGTCGTCATAGCTGACGATGTCGATACCGGCGCCACCTTCAAAGTTATCGGCCCCCGCCCCGCCCAGCAGCACATCATTCCCGGCCCCGGAAACGATCGTGTTGTCCCCGTCATTGCCGTAACCGGTGAAATCGCTGCTGCCGGTATAGGTCAACCGCTCAACGAACGCACTCAGCCTCAACTCGGACAGGCTGGTGTACACATGATCGGTACCACCCATGAAGCTGTCGTCTTCTTCGACAGTCACACCGGTGCTGTTGATCGTATAAACGTCATCACCGATACCGCCAGCCACCTTCACACCACTGGCATTGACGACAAAACGATCGGCGCCTGAGGTACCGATAACCTCTTCCACGTTGAGCAGTGTGTCACCAGCGAGGTTGCTGCCATTGCCGATCACGACATTGGCTACGTCGAAGGCGTAGCGGTAATTCACAGTGTCGTAGCCCTGCGCACCATCGATACTCATCGAGTCCTTGTGACGATAAATCACATCATCGAAGCCCGAGCCCTGAAGCGCCTCGATGCCGGTGAACATATCGCCATAGGCGATGGTCAGGCCGTCGTAGTTGGCGAAGTCTTCGACTCGCACCCCTTCAAGGCTGTCGCTGTAGCTGACGGTGTCGTAACCGTCTCCCCCGAAGAAATGATCGGCACCATCACCACCCCACAGCCAGTCGTTACCGGCACCCGCGATGATCTCGTTGTCGGTGTCGCTGCCGTAAGCCTTGAAATCACCGGTACCCGTGAAGGTCAGCTTCTCGACGAAGCCAGCCATCTTGATGCTGTTGAGGCTGGTGCGCAGTTCGTCATAGCCACCCCAGTCTTCCTCGACGATGGTCACGTCTTCGGCGCTGACGATGTAGACATCGTCACCGCTGCTGCCTTCCAGCGTCACGCCGGCTACCGAACTGCTGAACGTATCGTTGGAAAAGGTGCCGACGATCTTCTCAACGGATATCAGCGTATCGAGCTTGCCGTCGGGGCCGGTGACGGTGGTCGCACCATCGGCCAGTTCGACGTTGATTCCAGAGGGTATTGCGTAGTAAATCGCGGTGTCGAAGCCGTCACCGCCATCAAGCTCATCCGATCCCGTACTTGCCAGCAGGACATCATCCGACTCCAGTCCATAGAGTTGGTCATTGCTGTCGGTGCCCAGCAGGACGTCCGCTTCACTCGTTCCATTCACGACTGTCATCACATCTTCCTTGCGTTGTTGTTGAAACCGGATCCGTCAGTGTGGGCATTGCCTGTCCAGCGCGCATTCCCTCGCCTGATCGACTCGAACAAATCGTTGAGACCTGTAAAAAAGACGACCCGAGAGATCGCCTTTCAATGAAGCCTTGCGACAGATCAATCCGCCAGCCAGCCATACTCCCAATGCCGCAGGTTATCGCCGCGCAGCACGTAGTCGCGCAGCACCACCTCTCGCAATTCATCGCCCATGCGATAGCTGGCATCCGGGTCAGCCAGATGCATACGGATCGCTTGCAGCCATTCATCGGTCGTGTTGGTCTTGACCCGTGTGCACGGCAAGTAGCCGCGATAGGCCTCGGTGTCGGTGCAGACCACCGGGTAGCCGCAGGCGCCGTATTCCAACAGGCGCAGGTTGCTCTTGCAGTCGTTGAAGATGTGGAACTCGAGCGGAGCCAAAGCCAGATCAAGGTTCAGGCTGGCCAGTTTTGCCGGATACACATCCAGTGGAATCACACCGTGAAATTCGTGCATGTACGGCAGCAAGTCATCCGGGCACATGCCGAAGAACACCCAGTCGACTTCGTTGGCCAATTCACGCACCACGTCGGCGATCACGGCCAGATCGCCGTGGTGACTGGTCCCGCCCCCCCAGCCGACACGGGGCTTTTTCGAGGTGCGACGCTGGCTGCGCAGGTGTCCCCACAAGTCCTGAGCCAACATGTTCGGCACCACGCGTATGTCGTGGTGCATGTCCGACAGCGCGTTGGCCAGCGGCGCGGTTGAAACGACCACGCGATCGCACAGGCCGATCGCTCGGCGCACCATTCGCTCCATGTCCGACTTGCCCGGCATGTTGCGGATATGTGCATTGCGATGGGGAACGTCGATGACATAGTCGTCGAGTTCGAAAATCCGTCGGGCATTGAAGAACTTCTTCAGCGGCGGGATCTCATCAATGGCGTGCTCTGAGTAGCGCCCCTGCAGGACAATCACATCGGGCGCCTGCCGCTGGATATCGATGATCGACGGCAAGCCGTAACAGATGCGCCCTTCCACGCGGTTGGCCGCTTCCAGTTCGATCATCGGCTGGCTCATGCGATAGTGACCGATGGCTGAAGCGTTGATCGGAACCGCGAGCACGTTCGGCAGTTGCGCCTTGGAGAACGCGCTCCAGCCAGTACGCAGGCCCGGTTCAAGGCTGAAGTTGCTGGCGCCAACGCCCTGCAACGTCAGGTTGACGTTATAGGCCGGGTCGCGCGCAACCAGTGGCAGCCAGCGTTGATAGAAGGTGTCCTTCTCCTCGGCGTGCTGCGCTTGCTCTTGCTCCGTCGCCGCGATAACCGGCTGCGTACCCACCGCCAGCACGGCGTGCGGGTTCATCACCACCAGATAACCGTCGCGGCCAATGCGTAGGCACAGATCCACGACACTGAGCGTTTGCTTGAAATCCTGCTCATCAAGACCGCCGGCCGCTTCGAATACCGATTTGCGAATCATCAGGCAGTCGCCACCGACCGCGCTCAGATCATGCACAGCTTGCAGTCGGTGCATATACCCGTCCGACTGCATCGGCTGGCCGTAGAACGGCAGTCCCGCCGGCCCATTCAGCCCCAGGATGAGACCGGCGTGCAGCACGCCACCGTCCGGGTTGAACAGCTTGGCGCCCACCACCCCGACTTCAGGGCGTTGTGCATGATTGAGGAGCTCATCGAGCCAGTCGGCCTGGGTGATTACCGCAAAGGCGTTAAGCATCAGCACGTACTCACCGCGCGCCTGGCGCGCGGCGAAGTTGTGCACAGCGGCGGCATCGCCCTTTTGCGCATACCGCAGCACGCGAATCCGGTCGCTGCCCAACTGCGCCATGCCGTCCAGCCACGCCAGCGCTTCGGCGCTTTCGCTGCCGTTGTCGACCAGGAGCAATTCGTACTCGGTGTAGGCGGTTTTCTCCAGCAGCGTTTCGACACAACGCTGCAAGGCGGCAGTCTGGTCCTGAGTGACGATGATCACCGACACCAGAGGGCGCTGCGCGTGACGGTAGTCGACACGATTGAGCAGTCCGTTCTGGCGGATTTCATGAGCAATGCCGAGGCGCTGCAGGTGCGCCTCGAGAATTCGCCGACTTTGCTCCACCACGCCAGGCTCGGTGAGCCATTGCGACAGGTCGAATTTCGACTCTAGCAATACCTCGGCGATATGTCCGACAACCTGCAGGCCATCGCTTTCGACCATCCGCCAGAACATGTCGTGTGGCGCCAGTTCGGCGAACGTTGGCGCAAATCCACCGAGCGCGAGGAAGCGTTCGCGCTGGAATGCCAGCGCTCGGCCGACGTACGGATAACTGCGCATGAGGTCGAGGTTGAAGTCCGGCTTGAACGCCGGTTCCGCCGATTCGCCGTCGCGCACGCTGCCTTCATCACTGTACAGACACGTCAGCGACCGCGAATGCGCGATGCGATCGGCCATCACCAGCAATGCCGGTGCCACCGGGCGATCTCCCGGTTGCAGCAGATAGAACCAGTCGGCGCCTTCGAGTTGCGGCAACAGCGTATTGATCTGCTCCAGACCGTCATCTTGCAACGGCATGTGGAACACGCGATCCTGCAACACTGCTTCGGTACAGGCTACGGACAGTACCAGCACCAGCTCCGGTGGATAGTCCTGTGCAGCGAGCGCTTGCAGGGTGCGCTCGAGACCGTCGCGGCTACCCTGCGCATCGATGACGATCGGCACGATCCTCGGCTGCTGCGGCCAGCCAGCAAGCGTTTCCGGCAACCATTGGCGCTGCGTCTCGGTCAGCACCCGACACGCCAGCCACTGCGCATAGAGCTCGCCGAAACTGAAGCTGTCGACACCCACACCCAGCTCCTGGCGGCTTTGCTTGGTGCCAAGGGTACGGCTCAGCGGCAGTTCTTCCCAAACGCGAGGCGACTCGTCGGCGCTCGTCAGTCGCACGTAGCGAACCCAGCCCTTTGCGGGCGCCGACTCGCCGCTGCGCACTTTGAGCATTTGCGAAAGCCACTCGCGCTCAACCTCGGCAGCATCCTTCATCGGTTGCTGCGCGCTCAGGCGCTCAGGGTAAAGTCGCTCGGCGCTCAGGACATTGTTCGACGTCACCATGTTGCCGCGCCGCAACAGACACACGTACAAGGCAAAATCCAGGGTCGCGACGAAGCATGCACCTGCTTCAGTCAGAGCGGGCAACAATTCGGCGACATCGGCACGCCGGAACAACGCACTGCTGAAGCCGCCGAGGACGTTGACCGGGAATTTTTCGAAAATGCTCAGCACATCGTCGCCTTTGAGCAAGGCGCTCACGGGTGATAGCGAGCTGTTTTCCAAACGGGCCGGCAGAATGATGTCGTTGGCGTCCCACAGCAGCCGCTGAGCGATCACCAGACTGACTTCTTCGCGCTGTAACTCATGGGCTTGCTGTTCGATACAGGCCGAATACAGCAGGTCATCGTCACACAGGAATTTGATGAACTCGCCGCGCGCCTGTTCGAGGCAGGCTTTCAGGTTGCCCACCAGCCCGAGCGTCTGTGGATTGCGAACGTAGCGCACCTGGGCCCCGGTTTGCTCCATCACCAAGCTGACGATGTCCTTGATCTCCTCACCACGACTGTCATCGCACACGACGATGTCGAGATTGCTGTAAGTCTGGCTGACGGCACTGTTCAGCGTGCGCTCGAAAAAGCGCGGATTGAAAGCAGGGATGGCAATGCTGACGAGAGGAAGTGAATTCACGGCGGGCTCACAGGCGGTACGAGCCCGCTCGCAAAAACGAGCCCTTGATACCGCAAAAAATCATTAACAGAGGCACAACGTTGGCGGGCGCTCACGCACCCGCCAATCATCAGATCTTGTTGAACAGACCCAACTGACTGATCTTGCTGAACGCCAGTTGCGCGGCTTGCAGCATGGTCTGTTGCAGCGTCAGGCGGGTCATGACTTCAGCCGGATCGGAATCACGAATCGAACCCTGGGTCGTGCTGTTCGCCGTGGTCAGGCTGTCGTTGGTGATGGTCTGCATGTCCAGCGCCTGGCCGCGGGCACCAATGGTGGTGACTGCGGTGCCGATCTGGTTGGAAGCGGCATCGATGTTGCCGAGGCCCGCCTCCATCGCGCCCTGCAATTTCTGCTTGGCAACCGGATCGCCATCAACTGGCGTGTTCAGCGCGGTGATCATCTGGCCCAGGGTGTCGAGCACGTTCTGGGTCTGGTGATTGTTCGGCTGGATCGAGAACTGATCGCCTGCGGCCGGCGTGTTGCCCAGCGCGAAGGTCACACCGGCAGCGGTGGCGTTACCGCCGGCAACCGTGCCCGAAGAAACCGGCTTGCTGTCGGCGGTCACTGGCGCGGCATACAGATCGAAATCGGTGGCGCTGGTGAACTTGAGCACCGCGCCGCCCTGCGGGAAAGCTGCGGTGTAGGCTGCCTGATCGGTGATGGTCGAACCGGTGATCACGCTGGTCGACGGGTTACCCGGATTACGCGTGGTGGTGAACGAGTCCGGCGAGGCCGACAGCTGGAAGCTGTGCCCTGCGATAACGGCGTCCGGGTTGGTATCGCCGGCCTTCAGGTTGACGTTCAGCTTGAGGTCGACGCCACGGAAGCTGACAGTCTGGTTGGCGCCGCTGCTGTTGCTGATCAGGCCATTCTGGCTGGCTTCGGCGGTCACATCGTTGCCCAGCGCATCGGTAATCTTCAGCTGGGTGCTGCTGACGAAATCGATGGTGTACGGCTGCCCGGCAGTGAACTTGGCATCGTAAGTGGCGGCAGTGCCGACGGTGCCGTTGGACAGCACGACACGGCCGTCATCGACGGCTGGCGCAGTCATCTTGGTGTTGGTGCGGCCGGTGTTGATGGTCTGCTGGAACGCGTCCCAACCGGTGGTGTTGGTGCCCACGGTCATGCCGTCGCCGATGCCCAGATCGATGGTGGTCTGGTCGCCGTTGTAGCTGAACGTGCCGTCAGAATTCTTCGAGTACGGCGCGGTATCGGTTTTCGAACCGGAGAACAGGTAGTTGCCGTTGGCATCCTTGGCGTTCATCAGGCCCAGCACTTGTTGCTGGATCTCGCCCATCTCCGAGGCGTACGCCTGGCGGTCCTTGTCGGTGATCGTGCCGTTGTTCGCGGCCAGCGCAAGTTCCTTGGCCCGCGCCAAAGCCGTGGTGATCGAATCCAGCGTGGACTCCTGCACGTTCAACGCACTTTTGGTGGTGTTGACGTTGGTCTTGTACTGATCGAGCATCGCTGCCTGCTGGCCCAATTGCAGCAAGCGCCCGGCACCGATCGGATCATCGGCGGCGGTGTTGATGCGTTGCAGGCTGCTCGCCTCGCTCGCGGTGGCAACGGCCTTGTTGAAGTTACGCTGATAATCCGAAGCTTGCGTTCCGTAATACTGGGCGGTGGAAATGCGCATGAATTACGACTCCTTAAAGGCTGTTGATCAGCGTGGCGAAAGTTTCCTGCGCAGCTTTGATGATCTGCGAAGACGCTGTGTAGTACTGCTGGTACTTGACCAGGTTGCCGGTTTCTTCGTCCAGGTTGACCCCGGAAAGCGAATCGCGGGCACCCTTGGCGTTCTCCAGAATCGCCGTGGTTGCGGCGCTGTCGGACTTGCCTTGGGCGGTCTTGGTACCGACGTTGGTCACCAGGGTGTTGTAGGCGTCGGTCAGGCTGATGCCCTTGCTCGCCGAACCGGTGTCCACGGTCTGTTTGGTTTGCAATGCGACCAGTGCCTGGGCGTTGCGGTTGTCCGAAGACGCCGCGCCGGTCAGGTTCATGGTGAAGGTCTCGCCGGATTTCGGCGTGCCGCCCACGGTGGTCTGCACGGTGAAGGTCTTCTGCACGTTCGGCGTGACGGTAGTGTCCATCACCGGGTTGCCGCTGGCATCGACGATGCCGACTTTCAAATTCAGCGTGTTCGACTGGCCAGGGACGATGGTGCCGGTGCCGATGGTCGCGCCCTTGGCGTCGACCAGGTTGTACGACTGGCTGCCACCGCTGGCTGCGCCGAAGACCAGTTTCACCGGCGTCGAATTCTTCAGCGCCGCCTGCATGTCAGCCTGGGCGGTCGGGTTGTAGATGTCGATCTTGTCGCTGAGCGTCGGCTGGGTGTAAGTGCCCAGACCGTTGGCGCTGGCGACGCCGGTCAGCGGACCGGCCGCAGCGATTTTCTTCGGATCGGTCAGGACCGTCTGAATGCTCGCCGCCGCGTTGCGGGTCGGCGTGACTTTAAATGAGTCACCCGCGCTCAGCGCGCCGCCATTCAAGGCCAAGGTGAAACCGTCGATCACTGGCGGCGGACTGGTCGTGGTGCTGAATGCGCCCAGATCGGTGCCGTCGGAACGCTTGACGGTGTAATCGGTGGCGCTGGTGAAGGTCACCTGATAGTCGCTGGTGGTCAGCTTGCCGGTGTCCTTGATGGTCACATCGAGGTTGCCCGAACCGGCGCTGTTGCCGTCCTTCGCAATGCTGCGCTGACTGATCAGAGCGGCACTGTTGATGTTGTTGAAAATCGCCGCGCCGAAGTCACCGTTCTTGTCGATGCCCTGGGCTTGCTGGCTGTTGATCTGATCGGCAATCACCAGAGCGACGCGACCGAGCTCGTTGAGCGACGGGTCGAGGACTTCCTTGCGATAGGTCAGCAGACCGCCGATTTCGCCACCGCTGATCACCGAAGTAATGTCGATGGTGCTCGAACCGCGATCCATCTGAATCGACATGCGCGACGGGTCGGTCTTGCTCGCGACCATGCTCAGGCTGTTGGTGGTGTTGCCGATGACCAGCGGCTGGCCGCTGCCGACATAAATGTCGAAGCTGGTGCCGCGCTCGACTACTTGCGCACCGGTCAGTTCGGAGAGCTGACGCACGGCTTCGTTACGGCTGTCGAGCAGGTCGTTCGGCGCTCCGCCACTGGTGGAGATTTCGCCGATCTTCTGGTTGAGATTGGCGATCGCCGTGGCGAGTTTGTTCACCTGGGCGGTCATGTCGCCGAGGCTGCCGTTGATCGTGGTGTTCTGGTCGTTGAGCTGCTTGGCCAGGGTATTGAAGCGGCTGGTCAGCGCCTGCGCGCCGGTCAGCACCGACTGACGCGAAGTGTCATCGGTGGCCGACGTCGATACGCCCTGCATCGAGGTGAAGAATTTCTGCAGCACACCGGTCAGGCCGGTGTTGGTGTCCGACAGCATGGCGTCAAGCGGCGTCGCCTGCTTGAGGAACGCGGCCGATTCGCTGTCCAGCGAAGTCGCGGTGTGCAGCTGCGATTCCAGGTACGAGTTGTACACTCGGCGCACGTCAGCCAGGGTCGTGCCCGTGCCGATGAAAACGCTGCCGTACTGCTGCGAGGACTTGGTGCCCTGCACGGTTTGCTGACGTGAATAACCGGCGGTGTCGACGTTGGCAATGTTGTTGCCTGTCGTAGCCAGAGAGGACTGGCTGGCCGACAGTCCCGACATCCCGATATTGAGCAAACTCATGGTTCAGACCTTATTACCTGGTGCCTTATAAAGGCGTGGTGGAGACACCCGCCGCAGCGTAGTTTTCAAAACTGTTCATCTGCTTGGCAATTTGCGAAATCTTCGTCGCGTAGTTCGGGTCGGTGGCGTAACCGGCCTTCTGCAACTCGCGTACAAACTGTTCTGGGTTATCGGCCGACTTCAGCACTTCTTGATAGCGATTGTTGCTCTGCAGCAACGTCACCAGATCGTGGAAGCTGTCCTTGTACGAGGCGTAGGAACGGAACTCGGCCGTCTCCTTGACCATCGCGCCATTGCGGAACTCGCTGGTGATCGCGCGGGCCGAATCGCCCTTCCAGTTGCTGCTCGCCTTGATGCCGAACAGGTTGTGGCTGCTGCTGCCGTCCTGGGCGCGCATGACCGATTTGCCCCAACCGGTTTCCAGTGCCGCTTGCGCCACCAGATAGCGTGGATCGACGCCGATGCGGTCGGCGGCTTCCTTGGCCATCGGCAGCATGGTGTTGACGAACTCGTCGGCGGAACTGAAGGCCTTCTTCGCCGGTGCCAGCGGAATCTGCGCCATGGCGCGGCCGTAGACCTGCATCTGCCCGCCAGCGGCTTTCTGCTCTTCGGCACGGGCCAGCCAGTCGCCGTTGTACAAAGCGCCGGAGCCTGTGACGGCGGTAGTCGCAGCCCGTTGCGGCAAGGCGTTGGTCGCTGCGGCCGCAGTGCTGGCAGTGGCCACGCTCGGCGCCGACGGCACCAGACCAGCGAGCAAGCGATCGGCCAGTTTCGGCGGCAATGCCAGACGCCGCTGGTTGATCAGCGCCATGTCGTTGCGATGGGAAATATCGGTGTTGTTCGGCGCATGCACCGAGCGCGATGCCCACAACGGACGCTCGCCGTTGACGCGGGACAGCGGACCGGTGGCGACGGTGCCGGCGGCAATCGGCGTCGGCACGGCGGCGGCCTTGGCCAGCGCTTCCTGCTGCTTGGCGGCGGACGCGGCGGCAGCCTCGCCCGGCGCCATCGGTTTGTTCTTCGACATCTGCCGGATCAGCACATCGGCCAGGCCGATACCACCGCCCTCGCGGGACATGGAAACCGCCAGCTGCTGGTCGTACATTTCCTGATACTGCTTGGCCGCCGGCGTGTTCAGCGGGTTGTCCTGACCAAGCGCTTCGGTGGCCGAGCGCATCGACTTGAGCATTTCGCCGAGGAACAGCGACTCGAATTCCTGCGCAACCTTGCGCATGTTCTCGTCGCTGTTCTTGTCGCCGACCTTCAGCTGGTTCAGACGATTGAGGTCGGAGTAGGAACCCGAATCGCTGCTGCTGACCAGACCGCTTTTGCGCATATCCATGGTGGCCGGCCTCAGATCACGATCAGGTCGGCTTGCAATGCGCCGGCCTGCTTCAAAGCTTCAAGAATCGCCATCAAGTCACCCGGTGCTGCGCCGACCTGGTTTACCGCACGGACGATCTCGTCGAGGGTGGTGCCCGGGCCAAACTTGAACATCGGTTTGGCTTCCTGTTCGGCATTCACCCGCGAGCGCGGTACGACGGCGGTCTGGCCGTTGGACAGCGGGCCTGGCTGGCTGACAATCGGGTCTTCGGTGATGGTCACGGTCAGGCTGCCGTGGGTCACGGCGGCTGGCGACACTTTCACGTTCTGGCCGATGACGATGGTGCCGGTACGCGAGTTGATGATGACTTTTGCCACCGCCTGACCCGGATCGATTTCGAGGTTTTCCAGGATCGACAGGTAGTCGACGCGCTGGCTCGGATCCAGCGGCGCAGTCACGCGCACCGAACCGCCGTCGATGGCTTGGGCGACGCCAGGGCCGAGCATGTCGTTGACCTTGTCGACGATGCGCTTGGCGGTGGTGAAGTCGGAACGGTTGAGGTTCAGCGTCAGGCTGTTGCCCTGGTTGAAACCGCTCGGCACCGCACGTTCCACCGACGCACCGCCAGGGATGCGACCGGCCGACGGAACGTTGACGGTGATCTTCGAACCATCACGGCCTTCAGCGTCGAAACCGCCGACCACGAGGTTGCCCTGAGCGATCGCATAGACGTTGCCGTCGATACCCTTGAGCGGCGTCAGCAGCAAGGTGCCGCCGCGCAGGCTCTTGGAGTTACCGATCGAAGACACGGTGATGTCGACCTGCTGACCAGGTTTGGCAAACGCTGGCAGATCGGCACTCACCGACACCGCCGCGACGTTCTTCAACTGCACGTTGCCCGACCCCGGCGGCACCTTGATGCCGAACTGCGAGAGCATGTTGTTGAAGGTCTGCAGGGTGAACGGGGTCTGCGTCGTCTGGTCACCGGTGCCGTTAAGCCCGACCACCAGGCCGTAACCGATCAACTGGTTGGAGCGCACGCCGGAAATGCTGGCGATGTCTTTCAGCCGCTCGGCGTGGGCGGTGAACGCCGCAGACATCAACAACGCGGCCACCATAAGGCTTTTCAGATTCAACGTAGCCACCTAGAAAGGGAACAGCGGGCTGAGGAAGAAACGGTCGAACCAGCCTGGCTGACTCGTATCGGCAAACGCGCCGGTACCCGAGTAGGTGATGCGCGCATCGGCGACACGGGTCGACGACACGGTGTTGTCGGTCGCGATGTCGTCGGCGCGGACCATGCCGGCGATGCGCACCAGTTCGTCACCGGTGTTGAGCGTCAGCCACTTCTCGCCACGCACGGCGATGATGCCGTTGGGCAGCACGTCGGCCACGGTCACGGTGATCGAACCGGTCAGGCTGTTGCTCTGCCCGGACTTGGCGTCGCCCTTGGTCGAACGGTCGGCGCTGTAGCCAGCGTTCAGGCTCAAGTCGCCACCGCCAATCGGGTTGTTGGTGGTCAGGCTGGAGCCGAACAACGAGGTCAGGCCGATCGAGTTATCGCTGTTCTTGTCCATCTGCGAGT
The DNA here is from genome assembly GCF_004307525.1 of Pseudomonas sp. Sample_21. Taxonomy (NCBI): domain Bacteria; kingdom Pseudomonadati; phylum Pseudomonadota; class Gammaproteobacteria; order Pseudomonadales; family Pseudomonadaceae; genus Pseudomonas; species Pseudomonas sp. Sample_21. The sequence goes on from NZ_RCNZ01000142.1 coordinate 55,965, forward strand.
TAGCGTTCTTGCTTGCCTGGGTGCGCTCGTTCAGGGTGATGGTGATGATGTCACCGACCCGGAACGCCTTGCGGTCGCTGTACAGGTTCTGCTCGAAGCCGGCCTGATAGATCGAGCCATTGTTGGCAGCCGCCGGCAACGGTGTGCGCGGCAACACCGGGGCGTAGTAAGGGTCATTGGGCTTGGGCGTCGGGGCGACGCAGCCCGCGAGCGAGACGACCCCACTCAATGCCAGAACAGATACAAAGCGCTTCATGACCCTACCTCACGGTGTTGCTGGCGACCTCAGGCCGCCCCAAAGACTGGATTACAGATTCTGCGTTACGAACGAGAGCATCTGGTCGGCGGTGGAGATCACCTTGGAGTTCATCTCGTAGGCGCGTTGAGTGGTGATCATGTTGACCATCTCTTCAACGGTGCTGACGTTCGAGGTTTCCAGGGTGTTCTGCAGCGTGGTACCGAAACCGTTCAGGCCCGGGGTGCCGACCTGCGGCGCGCCGGAAGCAGCGGTTTCCAGGAACAGGTTGTTGCCCACGGCTTGCAGGCCGGCCGGGTTGATGAAGTCGGCGGTCTGCAGGTTGCCGATCACTTGCGAGGCCGGGTTGCCGGCGATGGTGATCGACACGGTGCCGTCACGGCCGACGGTGAAGGTCTGCGCATCGTTCGGGATGATGATCGCCGGCTCCAGGGCGAAACCGCTGGCGTTGACGATCTGGCCATTGGAGTCGAGGTGGAAAGTACCGTCACGGGTGTAGGACGTGGTGCCGTCCGGCTGCAGGATCTGGAAGAAACCGCGACCGTCGATGGCCATGTCCAGCGGCTGCTCAGTGGTTTGCAGGCTGCCGGCGGTGAAGTTTTTCTGGGTGCCGACAATGCGCACACCGGTACCCACTTGCAGACCCGA
>NZ_RCNZ01000088.1:0-227900 GCF_004307525.1 Pseudomonas sp. Sample_21
CGAAACCCCAATTGCGAAAGCAGTTGGGGTTTTGTTTTGCCTGCGAGAAAGTTTTTCAGAGCTACGGCGAACAAAATTGCACAGTTATTTTCGAAGCAGAACACTAGAATAGCCCCATCTTTATCGGAGCCAGAGCCTGTATGTCAGAATCGGTTGACGCCCCCGGGCTGTCAGATTTACCGCTGGAAGACTTGATAGCCTGCCACGAGTGCGACTTGCTGATGCGCAAGCCGACACTTGCCCATGGTGAAAAGGCCCTATGCCCGCGCTGCGGTTACGAACTGTACGCCCACCGCCATAACGTGGTGCAGCGCAGCCTCGCCCTGGTGATTGCCGCGTTATTACTTTACGTACCGGCAAACTTTTTACCCATCATGCAACTCAATATCCTCGGGCAATCTTCGCAGGATACGGTCTGGAGTGGCGTGGTCGGTCTGTTCAATACCGACATGCAAGGAGTGTCGATTGTCGTCTTCCTCTGCAGTATGGCGATACCGTTGCTCAAGTTGCTGTGCCAGCTGTTTGTGTTACTGACGATTCGTTTCGATGTCGGCCGAAGCTACGGTTTGCTGCTCTATCGTATTTACCACCACCTCAGAGACTGGGGCATGCTCGAGGTCTACCTCATGGGCGTCCTCGTCGCGATCGTGAAGCTGGCGGATATGGCAGCAATCACCGTCGGCCTCGGGCTGGCATGTTTCATTGGCTTGTTGTTGGTACAAGTCTGGCTGGAGGTGGTGATGTCACCGCATCAGATCTGGCAGGCATTATCAGGAGAGGATGCCCATGCGGGCGATTGATGCGGGCATTCTGGTGTGCACCGAATGCCACGAACTGAACAAGCAAGAAGCTGACGTCGATGAGCAAAGCTGTACCCGCTGCGGCGCGCAGGTTCACGCTCGCCGCCCCAACAGCCTGACCCGCACCTGGGCGCTGTTGATCACGGCAGCCATTATCTATATTCCGGCCAACGTCTTGCCGATCATGACGGTCAGCTCTCTGGGCCAGGGTGAGCCGAGCACCATCATGTCCGGCGTAATTGAACTGGTGCAGCACGGCATGATTCCGATCGCAAGCGTGGTGTTTATCGCCAGTATTCTGGTGCCCACGTTCAAACTGGTCGGCATCGCGTTGTTGCTGTTTTCAGTGCAGCGCCGGCAGCCATTGTCGGCCCGTCAGCGCATCTGGATGTACCGATTCATCGAGTTCATTGGCCGCTGGTCGATGCTCGATATTTTTGTGATCGCCATTCTCGTGGCGGTCGTCAACTTCGGCCGGATAGCCAGTGTCGAAGCCAATCTGGGCGCCGTCGCCTTCGCCTCTGTGGTGATTCTGACGATGCTCGCCGCAGTAACTTTCGATCCCCGACTGATTTGGGATAATACGGAGTCGGACGACGACCATGACTGATTTGCCTGTAGCGAAAACCCGACCGGCTTCGAACTGGTCGGCCATTTGGGTGCTGCCTCTGATCGCTTTGATCATCGGCGGCTGGCTCGGCTGGCGTGCTTATTCCGAGACCGGTATCGAAATTCAGGTGCGCTTCGAAAGCGGCGAAGGGATCCAGGCCAACAAGACCGAAGTGGTCTACAAAGGCATGCCGGTCGGCAAGGTCAAGACGCTCAAGCTCGACGATGAAGGCAACTCGAAAGGGGTGATCGCCACCATCGAAATGAACAAGGACGTGGAACAGTACCTGAAGACCAGCACTCGGTTCTGGCTGGTCAAACCGAGCGTGACCCTGGCCGGTATCACTGGTCTGGAGACATTGGTCTCGGGTAACTATGTCGCGATCAGTCCCGGTGAAGGCGAGCCCGTGCGCAAGTTCAAGGCACTCGCCGAAGAACCGCCACTGTCTGACGCCAAGCCTGGTTTGCACCTGACCATCAAGGCCGATCGCCTCGGCTCGCTGAATCGCGGCAGCCCGGTGTTCTACAAGCAGATCAAGGTCGGTCAGGTCAAAAGCTATGTGCTTTCCGAGGATCAGAGCACCGTTGAACTGAAGGTGTTCATCGAGCCGACCTACGCGAAACTGGTGCGCAAACACACACGTTTCTGGAACGCCAGCGGCATCAGCATCGACGCCAACCTGTCCGGCGTGAAAGTGCGCAGCGAATCCCTGGCCAGCATCGTCGCTGGTGGTATCGCCTTCGCCACGCCGGAGAATCGCAAGGACAGCCCTGCGACCGACCCGAGCCTGCCGTTCCGTCTCTATGAAGATTTCGACGCCGCCGCCGCCGGGATTCGCGTGAAGGTCAAACTCAGTGATTTCGAGGGCCTGCAGGCCGGTCGCACACCGGTGATGTACAAAGGCATTCAGGTCGGCAACCTGAAAGCGCTCAAAGTCGATCCGGACCTGAACAGTGCAACAGCCGAGCTGACCCTTGATCCGTTGGCCGAAGACTATCTGGTTGAGGGCACGCAGTTCTGGGTAGTCAAACCGTCGATATCCCTTGCCGGTATTACCGGCCTGGAAGCGCTGGTGAAAGGTAACTACATCGCCGTGCGTCCGGGCGACAAAGGCGCTGCGCCGAAACGCGAATTCGAGGCGCGACCGAAAGCACCGCCGCTGGATCTGCGTTCGCCGGGCCTGCATCTGGTGTTGTTTACCGATTCGCTGGGTTCGATCGATGTCGGCAGTCCTATTCTGTACAAGCAGGTCAAGGTCGGTTCGGTGCAGAGCTACCAGTTCTCCCGAACCAAGAAGCAGCTGGTCATCGGCGTGCACATCGAGAAGGAATACGAAAACCTCGTCAACGCCTCGACGCGCTTCTGGAATGTCAGCGGGATTACCCTCACGGGTGGCTTGACCGGCGGCATTCAGGTCAAGAGTGAATCTTTGCAAACCCTGATGGCCGGCGGTATCGCCTTTGAAACGCCGCAAGCCAATGCGCCGTTGAAGAAACGCATCCCGCGCTTCCGTCTGTTCGCCGATCACGATGAGGCGAACAAGAAAGGCGCGGTAGTGACGATCAAGGTTGATCGCGCTGACGGCTTGAGCAGCGGTACGCCGGTACGTTTCAAGGGGCTCGATGTCGGCAAGATTGAAAGCGTCGATCTGACCGATGACATGCAGTCGGTAATCCTCACCGCACGCATCACCGAAGTACCGGAAAAGATTGCGCGAGTCGGCAGTCAGTTCTGGGTGGTCAAGCCGGAACTGGGCCTGATCAAGACGCAGAATCTGGAAACGCTGGTCACCGGTAAATACATCGAAGTCCAGCCGGCGGCGAAGAATCTCGGCCCGCAGAAGAACTTCGTTGCCTTGGCCGAGGCGCCGGAAGTCACCAAGCAAGAAGCGGGTCTGAGTCTGGTGTTGAGCGCTGCCCGTCGCGGTTCGCTTAAGCCTGGCGTACCAGTGACCTACCGTGAAATCACCGTCGGAAAGGTGACCGGTTATGAATTGGGCCAGACCGCTGACCGTGTGTTGGTGCACATCCTGATCGAGCCGAAGTATGCGCCGCTGGTGCGCAGCGGCAGCCGCTTCTGGAACACCAGCGGCGTGGGCTTCGATTATGGGTTGTTCAAGGGCGTGACGGTGCGCACCGAGTCGCTGGAGACACTGATTCAGGGCGGGATTGCCTTCGCCACCCCGGATGGCGAGCGCATGGGCAATCCGGCGCGGGCCGAGCAGACGTTCCCGTTGTTCGACAAGTTCGAGGATGAATGGCTGACCTGGGCGCCGAAGATTCAGCTTGGTAAATAGTGGCGTCTGTTGAGACGTCTTCGCGAGCAGGCTCGCTCCCACAGGGGAACGCATTCCACTTGTGGGAGCGAGCCTGCTCGCGAAGGGGCCAGCCACATCAACACAAAATCCAGACCATAAAAAAGGGCCGCGATCCCATCAGATCGCGGCCCTTTTTGCCTTCAGCTAAAGCCGATCAAACCGCATCCAGCTCCGGCTCATCCGCCTGCACATTCAGCGTGGCCTTGACCACATCATGGCGGCGAATGTACTTCCAGTCCGCTTCATCGATGTAGATGCCTGCCGGGCCGCTGCCGCCTTCCAGGTCGATCGCGACACTGGCGCAGACTTGCGGCTTCACACTCGCCAGAATCGGCACGAAGCCCAGTTGCAGACTGGTTTCCAGCAGCGCCGCCTGGTTCTTCTCGTCGATGTCCGCCGCCTCGTCGAGGTAGTACGGCAGACGCACGCGGCCGGCCAGATCGCGATCCATCAAGTGCAGCAACAAGTACATGTTGGTCAGCGCCTTGATGGTCATGGTCGTGCCGTTGGAGGCCGCGCCGTCGATGTCGGTGTGGATGACTGGTTGACCGTTGACCTTGGTGATCTCGAAGGCCAGTTCGAACAAGTCCTTGAGGCCGAGCTGGTTGTGGTTCGCTGCCACCAGCCGCGCCAGATATTCCTTGGCCTCTTCGTTCTTGTTGTCCTGCTCGGCGCTCTGGCTGAGGTCGAACACCGACAGGGTTTCGCCTTCCTCGTACTGCCCGGCGCTGTGGATGATCTGGTCGATGTGCTTGAGCGCTTCCTTGTTCGGCGCGAGGACGATGCGGAAGCTCTGCAGGTTGGAGACCTGACGCTTGTTGATCTCGCGGTTGAACAGCGCCAGTTGATGCTCGAGGCTGTCGTAATCGCTGCGGATGTTGCGCAGGGTGCGGGCGATGTCGGTCACCGCCGCGCGCCGCGCCTTGCCGAGGGTCAGGGCCTCATCGGTACGGTGCGCGTAAGCGTTGATCAGCAACGACAGACGCCGCTCCATATCATCTTCGCTGTCGAACTTGGCCACACCTTTCAGACGCACCTGCGCGTACAGCGCTTCGATCTGCCCATCGGCACGCAGCAGACCCTGCCAGCTGTCCTGATAGTCGTTGAGCAGCGGCAGCAGGTTGTCCATCGAATCATCGACCGGATCCATGAACGGCGTGCCGAACGGCAGGTCCGCTGGCAGCAGCTGACGACGGCGCAGCGCGTCGTCGAGGGTGCGTTGCTTGGCTTCCATGTCGGCGATCTGCCGGCCGACCAGTTGCAGCTTGGCCGACAGTTGCTGGACGCGCTCGGTGAAGGCATCGCTGGAGCGCTTGAGTTCGTCCTGCGCAGCTTCCATCTGCGCCAGTTGTTCGAGTTTGTCGCTTTCCTCGGCGCTCAGTGTCTGGGTGCGACGGAAATCTTCCAGCGCCTTCTGCGCGTCCAGCACCTGCTGATACAGCGCCTCGGTCTGGGTCTTGCTCGCGGCGCGGTCGGCGGCCACGGCTTGCTGGGTTTTCAGTTGCTTGAGTTCTTTGTCCAGACGCTCTTTCTGATCGCGCAACGCTGCACGGTCGGCCAGCGCCTGCAAGGCTGGCGGCTCGATGTGCGAGATGTCGATCGACAGGCCCGGCACTTCGAAGCGCTCGCCTTTGAAGCCGTCAAGAATCAGCTCGACCGATTTGACCCACTCGCCGTCTTCGTCGAGGGTGATGCCGTGCTCGCCCAGCGGCAGGCTGAACAGCGCGCTGTTGAACAGGCGCATCAGGCGTTCGACGTCCTGTTGCGAGAACTCTTCGCGCAGACGGGCGTAGCTGTTGTTATCAGCGTGATCGAGTTGCTGTTTCACCGACTTCAGGCGTTTTTCCAGATCGCGCAGACGCTCTTCGAGATCTTCGGCACTGAACTGACGCGACTGCGCCAGGGCACCGGCCAGTTCATCGTGAGCATCCTTGGCGGCGAGCAATTGTTGCTCGAGCACTTTGACGTCATCGACCAGGGCGAAGCGGTTCTTCAGCACCGACAGCTCACCGAGCCAGCGCTGTATACCGGAAATTTCCCGCTCCAGACGCATCAGTTCCTGAGTGCCGCCGCGCTGATCGTTTTGCAGATCGTCCTGCTCGCGACGGTAGTGCTCAGCCTGGATGGTCAGCTCTTCCTTGCGCGCCGTGGCGTAATCCGACCAGGTGCCGAGCAGGGAATCGAGCAGCGGCGACAGGCGATGCAGTTTGCCGCGCAGCACATCGCGCTGTTTCACGCCGTTGGCCAGCGCTTCGACCAATGGGCCGGCGGCGACCAGCGAGTTGTAGTCCTGCTCCATGCGCCGCACGTCGCGGAAGGCTTCTTCGCACGCGGCGATGTAATCGACGCTGCCCGAACGCAGGCTGTGTTCGAAGGCATCGAGGAACAGTTGCTTGAGCTTGGCCGCGGTGATTTCACGCATGTGCAGCAGGTTGATGAACAGCGCGCGGAAGGTCTTCAGGCTCTGCTCGCTGGTGGAGCGCAGCGGGATCAGGGTCAGGTCGAGCGGGATCGACGTATGGCCGCCAACCAGCAAGCGGCGCAGTTCATCCGGCTTGAGTTCGTAGGCTTTCAGGCCTTCTTTTTCGAGATTGCTGAACAGTTCTTTCTGGCGCAGGCAGGTGTCGTTTTTCTGGTAGTGGGCCAGATCGAGTTTGCCGGCGTAGGCGAAGAACTGGTGGCCGAAACCACCGCCCGGGCCGCGCCCGACCACGCCGATCACGTGCGGGCCGTGGGGCAGATTGACTTCGACGAGGATGTAACTGGTGTCGGAGGCGAAGTAGAAGCGCCGCGATTGTTCGAGGCTGTACTTGCCGAAGCTCATGTCCGACATGCGCGCCAGAATCGGGAACTGCAAGGCGTTGATCGACGCTGATTTACCGAGGTTGTTCGCGCCGTAAACCGACAACGGTTCTTCCAGCGGGAACAGACCGAGGCTGTAACCGGCGGTGTTCAAAAGGGCAAAGCGGCGGATGCCGTAGCGTTCCTGGCTCATGCATCGGACTCCTGTTCTTCGGCAATGGCGCGGGCCAGTGCGTCTTCTTCGCTTTCTTCTTCAAATTCGGAAAGATCGAGCGGATCGTCGGTTTCGAGGAATTTCGCTTCGGCTTCTTCGTCGATCAGCACCGGCGCCGGCAGCGGCAGAACGCTGTGGACGCTGGCTGCCAGGTCGCGGTCCTGTTGTACCGACAGGCACACGTCGAGGAAACGGTGCATCGGCGGCAGGAAGCGGTAGACACCGTTTTCTTCGCCCGCAAAACCAAGCTGGGTCATGCGGCGCATGATTTTTTCTTCGAGTTCTTCGACGGTCTGCACTTCGGCCTGAATGAACAGGTCGCGGTACTTGTCCAGCAGTGACGGCAATTCTTCGCGGCCGAGGCTGCCGCCGTCGAGCACGGCGATCGGGTCGCGGCCCTGATCGGCCAGGTGCTCGACGAGGATGAAGGTGAACAGCGCCAGACGCTGGGCGGTCTTGTTCACCGCTGCAGCGGCCATGTCCGGCACGAAATAGTAGAAACCACGGGTGTCGCAGACCAGTTCAAAGCCGAGCGCCTTGAACAGCGTGCGGTACTGGTCCTGGAAATTCGACAATTGCGCGTACAGCTCGGGATCACGACGGCTGACGTGGTAACCCTTGAACAACTCGCGGAAGATCGGCGCCAGTTGCGACAGTTCGGAAAGATCAAGATGCATTTGGGATGCTCGCAGAATCCTCGGCGGCGGTGTCGCTGGCCGAGAGCAGGGCGAAGGAGCGCAGGCTGACCTGGTGCTCGTGAGTGTGGTATTCGCGGCGTTCCAGACGCTCGCGCTTGAAGCGTTTTTCCCGCGACAGGCGCGAGAACCAGTAAAGCAATTCGTCGGTGGCGCCATCCGGTTCCTGCTCCAGCAGCCAGGTCATCAGATCCGGCATCGGCAGGGACTCTTCGCACCGATCGACCATCTCGCGCACGGTGCGCGGTGCACGTGGAGCGTCGCCCGCCTTCTGGGTTTTGTGCGCCTTGGGGAAGCGCGCCGGTTTCGGCTCGAAACGCGCCAGCGCATAAACGTAGGCTTCGACCTGACTGGCGCTGCCCAGGAAAGTGCTCTGTGGGCGGGTGAACAGCGGCATCGCCGCTTGCGGCACGGCGTCGATGCCTTTACGCCGGATCGCCGCCAGCGCCAGTGCGGCGCCACGGGTCACGGCGTTATGCCGACGCGCTTCTTCACGCAATGGCAGCAGCAGTTCGCGGGCATGGCGCAGGGTCAGTTGCGCGCTGGTCTGCATTTCGAGGATGCGCGCGTGGGTGCGCAGGAGCATGTCGTCATCGACCAGATGGCCGAGGCGCTGCTGTTCGCTGAGCATCTTCAGTAGCACCGTTTCGACCTTGCGCACGCCTTGTTCGAAGGCGCCGTCGGCGTTGACCAGATCAATCATCGGCTCGACGTATTCGTCCCACGTCGCCAGTACTTCGGCGTAACGCTGACGCAGCGGAATCTGCCGGTCGCTGGTCTTCGCCCGTTCGGCGACTGCCACCAGGGCCTGTTCATCGTTGTCGAGTTTCTTCAGTACGTCGCGCACGCGCATGTCGAGCAAGCGCAGCTGGCGCGCCAGATCGTTGCCATCACGAACGTCGAAAGCGTCCTGGATATAACCGGCCAGACGCTCCAGGTGACGCAAATAGGCTTCGATTTCCAGGCACAGACCGAGGCGGTGTTCGCGGCGCAGGTAGGCGAGGAAGTCGTGGATCTGCGCGTTGAGCTCGAAACGGTTCGGGCTTTTCGCCACCGGAACCAGAATATCGAGGCGAATCCACACGTCGAGCAGGCTGGTGATGTCCTGCGGCGTGCTGTCGAGTTGTTGGGCGGCCAGTTGCGTGCGCAGTTCGTTGAGGCTCAGGGTGCCTTGGTCGAAGTGCTCGCACAGTGGCTCCAGAAGTGCCCAGTGTTCAGCGAGGGCGCGCAAGACGCGCTTGGGTTCGATCATCGGAATGGCCGGCTGGTTGGCGATTAAAAGCGGCGATTGTACTGCATCACAGGCGCGGCGATTCACTCTCGGGACGGGCTGTCGCATTCTTTGCCCAAAGGGCAGCGGCGCAGCGCAGCGCGGGGTATCGATCAACAGCGAGCGATCTTGTGCGAAGGGCGGTAGAATCAGCGCACTTTCCGTTATCCACAAGTGGCCGACCTTTGCTTATCGAGTCCCGCCGCCGCGCCTATTTGAACGCCATGCAGGTGGTCAACTGGCTGCCGCGCACCGAACTGCCTTTCGCCGCACCGTCGCGGCCCGAGCTGTTGGAGATGCCCGAGCCTGAGCTTGAGGTACCGGTTGTTCCGGCGCCTCTGGCCGAAGCACCGGCGCAGCCTGCCGCGCGTCAGGCCGAGCGACCGAAAATCGAGGTGCCGCGTCCGTCGCTGGCCAGTACCCGCAACGGCGCGAAACCGGTGGAAGAAGTCGACGACACGCCGGTGGTGGTCAAGCCAGCGCCAGTGCCGCCACCGCGTTTCGCCCTGCAACTGCTGCGCGCCGGGCGCTGCCTGCTGCTGGTCGAGTTACCCACAGGCGAAGCGTTTCAGAGTCGCGATCCGGCCTACCTGCTGCTCAAGGACATGCTGCGCGCCGCCGGTCTGCCGGATGCGCCGCAAATCGTCGGCGAACCTGTGCGCTGGCCGTGGCTCAATCGCGGCACGCTGGATCAAGGCCCGGAAGCGGCGCGCGACTTCGTGCAGGGTTTTCTCTCGGTGCAGATGGAAGCGGCGCCCTGCGCCTGTCTGTGGCTGATCGGCCTGCCGGCGGTGAAATTTGCCGGGGAAGCGGACGCCGAAGCGTTCAATAGTGAATTGCAGATCGAAGGTCTGGGCCTGGCCTGGGCGATTCCCGGTCTGGAACTGTTAATGGAAGAGCCACAGCGCAAGGCCGCTGTGTGGCAAGCCATGCGTCGGCTGATGGCGCGCTGGAAACAATCCGATGAGTGAGGTTGTAACCTTTCGCCCGATGACCGAGGCGGACCTGGACGCTGTGTTGAAGATCGAATACGCCGCGTACAGCCATCCGTGGACCCGGGGCATCTTTCTCGATGGCCTGGGCAAATACCAGATCTGGCTGATGTTCGAAGGGCAGCAGCAGGTGGGCCACGGTGTGGTGCAGATCATTCTTGATGAGGCGCACCTGCTCAATATCACCGTCAAGCCGGAAAATCAGGGGCGCGGGTTGGGGCTGACATTGCTTGAGCATCTGATGTCGCGGGCGTATGCGGCCGAGGCTCGGGAATGCTTTCTCGAAGTGCGCGACAGCAACACGGCTGCGTTCAGGTTGTATGAGCGGTATGGCTTCAACGAGATCGGCCGGCGTCGCGATTATTATCCGGCGGTGGGTGGGCGTGAGGATGCGGTGGTGATGGTCTGTACCCTGGTTGACTGAGGCCATGTAGGAGCTGCCGAAGGCTGCGATCTTTTGATCCTGTTTTTGTAAGATCCAAAGCAAAATCAAAAGATCGCAGCCTTCGGCAGCTCCTACAGGGGGCAAATTTCAAGTCAGCGGATCAGCGCTTGCCATCCAGCGGATCCAGATCCGCCAGTTCCGCTTCATCCAGCCCGTCACCGCCGCCGATGTCATTTTCATCGACCACGCTCAGATCCCAATCCGCCTGATTGCCCTCGCCGACTTCCTCGGCATCGCGCGCACCATCCTCGCGAATCAACGTTTCCGGGCTCAGGTCATCGTCAGTCGGCTGATGATCGTCCACCGAGGCCCCGGTCATGCCCGCCTCACGCACTCGCTCAGCCGGCATCAATTGTTCACGTTCACGCTCGGGCAGCTCATCGCCGATCTTCGCGCTGGGCTCTTCATCGTCGAAATCCAGCTCGTGCACCGAGCCCATGCGGTCTTCGTTATCATCGATGGGTTCCGGTTGCACCGCATCATAAGGGCGTCGTGAATCAGTCATGGCAATTCCTCATAGTGTGGGCCTTACTGAGTGGACTCACCGGGCGCGCGAGAATTCCAACGAAAACACTTTGCGCTGGCGGCGTGACTTCGACGGGTGGTCGTCTATCAAACCTGCGCATCTTTCTTGAGGCCTTATCCATGCACGATCTACAAGACCTGATTGATAACAACGAGCGTTGGGCTGACGCGATCACCAAGGAAGACCCGGATTTCTTCGCCAAACTGGCGCGCCAGCAGACTCCGGAATATCTATGGATCGGCTGCTCCGACGCACGCGTACCGGCCAACGAAATCGTCGGCATGCTGCCGGGCGATCTGTTCGTGCACCGCAACGTGGCCAACGTCGTGCTGCACACCGACCTCAACTGCCTGTCCGTGATCCAGTACGCGGTTGATGTGCTCAAGGTCAAACACATCCTCGTCACCGGCCACTACGGCTGCGGCGGTGTGCGTGCGGCGATGCAGGATCGCCAGTTCGGCCTGATCGACGGCTGGCTGCGGTCGATCCGCGATCTGTACTACGAAAAGCGCGAAGAACTGGCCAAGCTGGCGACCGAAGAAGAGCAGGTCGATCGCATGTGCGAACTCAACGTGATCCAGCAAGTGGCCAACGTCGCGCACACCAGCATCATCCAGAACGCATGGCATCGCGGGCAGCCGCTGTCGATCCACGGCTGCATCTACGGGATCAAGGATGGCCGCTGGAAAAGTCTCAATACCACCATCAGTGGTTTCGAACAGTTGCCGCCGCAATATCGCTTGCGTCCGGTCGGCGCGCCGTAACCGAGGCGTTCAGTTACGGCCTGGATGCCGCCAGCGCTGTAAAAAGCGCTGGCCTTCAGGCGTAGGTGGTTCGTCGTAACCGGTGATCCACCCACGGCAGCGCGACGAGCCGCAATCGCAGGCGAACTGGCGTAGCAGTTTGTCTTCGGTCGATGCGTAATCGATGCTCAGATGTTCGCCGCTGTGGATATCTTTCAAGGCCCACAGCCACAATTCGCTCATGTCGAGAAATACATTCGGGTCGCAGGCGTGTTCCAGCACCCCGCAAAAGCGCGGATCGTAAACGTGTATGCCGGTTTGCAGCTGACGGGTCTGTCGACAGCGATAGGGCAGCAATTGCCCGGAAACCCGGCACATTCGGCTGATACGCAGAAATTCGCGACGCGCGACCACCGCCGTGGCCATGCCACGTTCGTCGTGGATGATCTGGAAGTCGTCGCAGGATGGAAAACCCAGCCGCACCGGAAGTCCGGCGAACGGATAGATGCCTTCTGTGTCGCGCGGCAGGTGCCGGCCCATGGCTTGATTGTTCATAACGATCCTTGTTGTTGAGTGTTGCCTCCGGGTTGTGACCATGCCTCGCCAGGCGAAGCATGATTGGATCCAAGCGTCGCGCAATTGAAGGTACCGGTCTACTGTCAAACCTGACAGGCGCGATCACCGTTGGCCCGCGTCAGCATTGGCTGACACGGGGCTCCGGCAGCGACTACAGAGCGGGTGCGGGCACGGCGGCCGCAGGCAGTGGCGCTTTCAGCTGCTGCAGTTGTGTCTTGACCGGTCGCGTGGCGCACTTGGCAGCCGCTTGTTCAGCGCTGAGGTTGCGGATCGAGGTGTAGAACAACTCGCAGGTTTTGACCTTTTGCGTCACCTGCCATGTTTGCGTGCAACTGTTCAGCGTGGCCTGCGCATCGCTGCCCGGTTTGCTGCCCATCCCGGCCTGCCAGCAAGCCGCGCTCAAATCCTGGCCCATGACTTTCAGGCCCGCCGCGTCAGCCTTGGCCTGGGCATCGTCGCCGGTATAGCTCTTCGGATCGGCGGCGTACCAGATATAGCTCGGATGGTTGGAACCGAGCACTGGCACATTCACCCCTTCGGCCGGACTGATGCTTGCCAGCCCCAATACGCCCACCGTCGGCCCATATTGTTCCTTGATCCAGTTGCGCACCGGCGCCCCGAACGCAACCATCGGCAACGTCGTGCCGCTGGCGGTCTTACTGAACTGCTTGACCAGCGTGGTCTGGTAATCCTTGAAGTAGTCGTAGACGTCCTCCAGATCCCCGCCGGCATTGGACGGCGCGGCAATCGGCGCGATGTCGATGATGGTCTGATAGGCCGGCGTCTGCCCGGCAGGGATGCCGTTATCGGTCAGCAACGTCGCCCAGCGATCGGTGGTGTTCGAGCGCAGGTAGTCCTGCGCCTGGGTCAGCGAGTAGTCAGGCGGGAAGTGCAGCAACTCGACGCTCTTGCGATTCTCCAGGGCCATGCCCAACGGCAGGAACAGATACCAGCTATAGGCCCATTTGCCATCGGCATTGAGCTTGCTGGCGCCGGCATAAGCCAGATCGCCGGCGTCGAGCAACGCTGACAGCGGCTTGTCATAGCCGTCCGGCACACCGGTGATCTCGGCGTAGAGCTGATCGTTGTCGGTCTTCACCAGCACCTTGGCATCGGCGTAACCGTCGCGCTGGACGCTCTGACTCAGATAGTGAGCAACGGTCTGCTCCAGCGTCCAGTTGCGAAAGCAGATCACGCTGCAATTGTTGGGGTAGGCGAAGAGCCGGGTGACGCGCTCGGTGCTGCCCAGTTTCACGTCGACATCGGCGTGAGCGGCGGCGCTTAGCGTCAGTGCAACGAGGGTAAGTCCTGCGAGTTTGAACATGCTCAGATCCTTTTCAGCGTGGGTTCCCCTCGATTTGGGGGCGCTTCATAGTGGATCAGCGGTGTTTGACAGAAAAGCGGTTGAGTGTGGATTTCATGATTTCCACGCCAGACCTGTGCAAGCGAGCGCTCGCTCCCACAGGCCTGGCTCGTTTTTGCTACGGCATCACCGGCGGCGTATACGCCAATGTCGTCCCCAACGCCCACAACAGCAGCAGCACCAGTGGCGTGTGCACCAGCAGTTGCACAAACGAGAAGCCGATCAGATCCCGCGCCTTCAACCCGAGCACGCCCAGCAGCGGGAGCATATAGAACGGGTTGATCAGGTTCGGCAAGGCTTCGGCGGCGTTGTAGATCTGCACTGCCCAGCCGAGGTGGTATTGCAGGTCATTGGCGACTTGCATCACGTAGGGCGCTTCGATGATCCATTTGCCGCCGCCGGACGGGATGAAGAAACCGAGAATCGCCGAATAGACGCCCATCAGCAGCGCATAGGTGTCGTGGGAGGCGATGCTGACGAAGAAGGTCGAGATGTGATGCGCGAGGGTTTGCGCGTCGGCGCCTTTGACGGTGGTCATCAGCGCGGCGATCGAGCCGTACAACGGAAACTGGATCAACACGCCAGTGGTGGTCGGCACCGCACGGGCCACCGCATCGAGGAAGCTGCGCGGGCGCCAGTGCAGCAGCGCGCCGAGCATGATGAACAGAAAGTTATAGGTGTTCAGGCCGGAAATCGCGGTAATCGCCGGTTTGGTCGAAAACTCGTGAAACAGCCATCCCGCCGCCAGCAGCACCAACACGATGATCAGCAAAGGGCTGTGTTCCAGCCATTCGCCGGGGCGCGTGCGCGGTTGCAGTGGCGGCAGGTTGAACGCGGGGTCGATGCCGCAGGCCTTGGCGTCGCGTGCCGAATTCGGCCCGGGCGCGGTGGCGTAGGCGATGATGATCGAAATCACGATCAGCGCCAGCAGCATGACCCCGGACTGCCAGAGAAAAATGGTTTCGGTGAACGGGATTACGCCAGTGATCGACAGGATCGACGGCGGCAGGCTGCCTGGGTTGGCCTGCAACTGGGCGGCGGACGATGACAAGCCCAGCGCCCACACCGCGCCAAGTCCCAGGTATGCCGCAGCACCGGCGGCGCGGTAATCCATTTTCAGATCGGTGCGGCGGGCGAGGGCGCGTACCAGCAGCCCGCCAAATACCAGCGACAGACCCCAATTGAGCAGCGATGCGACCATCGAGATCAACGCCACCCAGGCCACGGCGGAGCGGCCGTTTTTCGGGATGCGTGCCAGTTTGTCGATCAGTTTGACTGCGGGCGGAGAGCTGGCGACGACATAGCCGCCGATCACCACGAAGGCCATCTGCATGGTGAACGGGATCAGGCTCCAGAAGCCGTCGCCGAAGGCCATCGCTGCAGCGGTGGGTTTGGCGCCCATGGCCAGAGTGGCCAGCGCAACGATGATCACGGCCAACGCGGCGAACACCCAGGAGTCGGGAAACCAGCGTTCGGCAAAACTGGAACAGCGCAGGGCAAAGCGCGCGGAGCGGCTATCTTCGATATCAACGGCCACGGGAAGTACCTCGGATTTTTTATGGTTATTTTTGGTCCGCGGGAGCAGTCGCCCGGCTCGACAGCCACAGAGATCCCCTGTGGGAGCGAGCCTGCTCGCGAAGACGTCGGCACATTCAGCATCAGATTGTCTGAACTGACGTTTCGCGAGCAGGCTCGCTCCCAAATGGGCGGCTGGTCGGTGTTGGCGTGGTCCCTTGGACAGGCGCTAACAGTAAATCAAGCGCCGCCCTTTTGTTGAGCAGGTTTTCGCAAACCGAGACTATGGTCTGACGGGTTGTCGATCCGCGCTTTTGCGTAGACCATGAGCGCCTTGGTTTTTGCCGATGCCTGAGTTCTTTGTCATGACTGCCAATTCTCCAGCCCGACCGGCGCCGTTCAGCCGTGCCGATTACAAGACCCTCGGCCTTGCGGCGCTCGGCGGGGCGCTGGAAATCTACGATTTCATCATCTTCGTATTCTTCGCACTGACCCTGAGTCAGCTGTTCTTCCCCCCGGAAATGCCCGAGTGGCTGCGTTTGCTGCAGAGTTTCGGCATCTTCGTCACCGGTTATCTGGCGCGGCCGCTGGGCGGGATTCTGATGGCGCATTTCGCCGATCGTCTGGGCCGCAAAAAGGTGTTCAGCCTGAGCATCCTGATGATGGCCCTGCCGTGCCTGCTGATCGGGATCATGCCGACCTACGCGCAGATCGGCTATTTCGCGCCCTTGCTGTTGCTGGCGCTGCGCATCCTGCAAGGCGCTGCGGTGGGTGGTGAAGTGCCGAGTGCCTGGGTGTTCGTCGCCGAGCATGCGCCTGTCGGCCATCGCGGTTACGCCCTCGGATTCTTGCAGGCCGGCCTGACCTTCGGTTACTTGATCGGCGCACTCACCGCGACCTTCCTGGCGCAGGTTTTCACGCCTGCCGAAATTCTCGATTACGCCTGGCGCTATCCGTTTCTGCTCGGCGGCGTGTTCGGCGTGGTGGGCGTTTATCTGCGCCGCTGGCTCAGCGAAACCCCGGTGTTCATGGCCATGGAAGCGCAGCGCGAGGCGCGGGTCGAGCTGCCGCTGCGCACGGTGCTGCGTGAACATCGTCTGGCCATGCTGCCGGCCATGTTGCTCACCTGCGTACTCACCTCGGCAGTGGTGGTGTTCGTCGTCATCACCCCGACCATGATGCAGAAAACCTTCGGCATGACCGCCAGCCACACCTTCGGCCTCAGTGCCTTGGGCATCGTTTTTCTCAATATCGGCTGCGTGATCGCCGGTCTGCTGGTCGACCGCATCGGCGCCTGGCGCACGGTCATGCTCTACAGCCTGTTGCTGCCATTGGGCATTGGCGTGTTGTATGGCTGTCTGATCATGGGCGGGCATTGGATCGGCATGGCCTATGCGGTCGCCGGTCTCGCTTGTGGGGTAGTGGGTGCAGTGCCTTCGGTGATGGTCGGGTTGTTCCCGGCGCGGATTCGCGTGTCGGGCATTTCCTTCACCTACAACATTGCCTACGCCGCCTGGGCGAGTATCACACCGCTGTTGCTGATTGGTCTGATGCCGTGGAGCCTCTGGGTCTGCGTAATCTTCTGTGCAGTGATGGGCGCGGTGGGAGTTCTGACGGCGGTGTATTTCGGTGCGCGCATGCCGCGTACCGGACCGTGTCAGGCTGCCGGCGCTGCCTGAACCGCAAGCGCCGGATTATTTTCGACTGACGGGTCTGGAGCTGGCTTCAGAAAAGCTGCGCAAGGCCGATGGCTAGGTTGTATCCGCTAACTACCCTGCCATCGGTGCTTTCCCATGTTCAATAAACGCTTGAAACAAGAGCTGGCTGCTCTGCGCGAAGAACTCTCCAGCCTTGTACAAGTGAAGGAAAGCCTGGAAAGCGAAATGCTCGCGCTGACCCTTGAGCCCGACGGGCGGATTCGTTCGGTCAACCAGAATTTTCTCGATGAAATGCTCTACAAGAGCCAGGACCTGGTCGGCCGGGCAATTGAAGACATCGTGCCGGCCCACGTCAAATCCGACGAATTCCATCAGCGCTTCAAAAACTCGATGAGCCGTGGCGAGCATTTTGCCGGCGCCGTGCGCCTGTTGCGCGGCAATGGCGACGAGGCGTGGCTGCGTTCCATCGTGCAACCGGTGCGCTCGTCCGATGGCCGGATCAGACACATCTCCTTCTACGCCAGCGACCGGACCCGCACCATCGAAGCCTCCCGCGAGCATGAGAACCTGATCGGCGCGCTGGTGCGCTCCACCGCCGTGATCGAGTTCGACCTCAACGGCAATGTGCTCAGCGCCAATGATCGCTTCCTCAACGGCATGGGTTACAGCCTGGCGCAGATCAAAGGCAAACATCACCGCACGTTCTGCGCCCCGGATGAGTACAACAGCGCCGAGTACCAGAACTTCTGGCGGCGCTTGAACAGCGGTGAGTTTGTCGCTGGCCGCTTCAAGCGTATCGACAGCCATGGTCGTACGGTGTGGCTGGAAGCGTCCTACAACCCGGTGGTTGATGCCAACGACAAACTGTACAAAGTGGTGAAATTCGCCACGGTGATCACCGATCAGGTCAACCGCGAGCAGGCGGTTGCCGACGCGGCCAGCATCGCTTACAGCACCTCGCAACAAACCGACAGCACCGCACAACGGGGCACCACGGTCGTCACCGAAGCGGTGAACGTGATGCGTGATTTGTCGCGGCACATGCAAGCCGCCGGCGAAGGTATCGAGGCGCTGAACGAGCAGTCGCTGGTGATCGGCACGATCGTCAAAACCATCAGCGGCATTGCCGAACAGACTAACCTGCTGGCGCTCAACGCTGCCATCGAAGCCGCCCGGGCCGGCGAGCAGGGCCGTGGTTTCGCCGTGGTCGCGGACGAGGTTCGGCAACTGGCCTCGCGCACCAGCCAAGCGACGGACGAAATCGTCGGCGTGGTACGGCAGAACCAGGAAATGGCGCGCAATGCCGTGGCACTGATGACCGACGGCAAGCTTCAGGCTGAACAGGGCCTGGCGCTGGCGGCGGAGGCGGGCACGGTGATTGTCGAGATTCAGGACGGTGCGCAGAAAGTGGTGGATGCGGTCGGCCAGTTTGCCAATCAGCTCTCTCACTGACACCGCACTGATCGTTCCCACGCTCTGCGTGGGAATGCCGCCCGGGACGCTCCGCGTTCCTTCGCTGGCGTGACGCAGAGCGTCACAGGATGCATTCCCGCGCAGAGCGTGGGAACGATCACCGAGGGGCAGCGCCGCATCTGCTCACTCCCACAGGTTCTGTGATTCTCCAGTGACAGCGCTACAATCTGCTCCTTTTCTTCCGGAGCAGATCCCCATGAGCGTCTCCCACCGCCGTCCGGTGCCCCTGAACAAAGCCTACCGCCTGCTCAACCACGGGCCGACCGTGCTGGTCAGCGCCGCTCACGACGGCCAACGCAACATCATGGCCGCCGCCTGGGCCATGCCGCTGGATTTCGAACCACCGAAAGTCGCCGTCGTCCTCGACAAATCCACCTGGACCCGCCAGTTGCTCGAAGCCTCCGGCACTTTTGTGTTGAACGTGCCGTGCGTCAATCAGGCCGATATCGTGCAAACCGTCGGCAACACCTCCGGCCTGGAAATCACCCGCAACCAAGGTCAGGACAAGTTTCAGGCGTACGGCCTACACACCTTCGCTGGCGAACAGATTGAAGCGCCGCTGCTTGAGGGCTGTGTCGCCTGGCTCGAATGCCGCCTGCTGCCGGAGCCGCGCAATCACGAGCAATACGACCTGTTCCTTGCCGAAGTCATTGCTGCCCAGGCCGATGAGCGTGTGTTCAGCGACGGGCGCTGGCATTTCGAGGGGCAGGATAGATTGCGTACCTTGCACCACGTGGCGGGCGGGCATTTCCTGAAGATTGGGGATGGGGTGGATGGCAAGACGTTGGCGGTTTAAATGACGTTGATGGAAAACCGTCAGCGGATGTAGCAAGGTAGAGGCTTGATTCCACTGCTCAGGCGCAACGCTCATGGACGTTTCTGTTGCCGGTTATCTTGCCCCGTTGCTGTCGCTGGCGCTGTTGTGGACAGTGGCGGTGGTCACGCCCGGGCCAAATTTCTTCAACATCGCGCAACTCGCGGCCAGTCACTCGCGCCGACATGGCGTGGTGGCTGCGCTGGGCGTGGCCACCGGCACGGTGCTGTGGGGCCTTGCTGGCGGCTTGGGAATCAAGACGCTGTTCAACGCCGCGCCGACCCTCTATCTGGGCTTCAAGATTGCCGGCGGTTGCTATCTGATTTATCTGGGGCTGAAGCAATTCAAGCGCAAGGCTGCGATTGCCCCCGGTGCATCGGCTGCGCCCCGGCAGACTTATTTCGGCGTCTACGCTCGCGGTTTCCTGGGCAACATGACTAATCCGAAATCGGCACTCTTTGTCGCCACCATCTTCGCCACCGCCATGCCGCCCCACGTGCCGCCGCTACTGCTGGCGCTGGCCGTGCTGACCATGGCCACGCTGTCGTTCAGCTGGTATTGCAGCGTCGCTCTGTTCTTCGCCAGCCGCCGGGTTGCCGGTGTCTACGAGCGGTCACGCCAGTGGCTGGATCGGTTGGCAGGTGGGTGCTATTTGTTGTTTGGGGTGCATTTGGTGGCGAATCGCTGATCAATGAGAGCAATCGCTGTGCGCAAAAAAAGGCCTACCTCCCGGTAAGCCTTTTCTGCCCACTTCGTAATACTCAATCCCCCAACGCCTCTCCCTCACGCCGAGGATCGGCACCCCCCGTCAATGTCGCTTTGCCCTGCGCATCCTTCACCCGCACGATCGCTTGGGTGCCGCTGGTCATGTCGATTTCGCTGAGCGTGTGGCCCTTGTCCTTGAGTGCCTGAATCAGCGCTGGGCTGAACTGTCCCTGTTCCAGTTCGGTGGGGCCATTGCGGCTGCCGAAGTTGGGCAGGTTGATCGCACTTTGTGCATCGAGGTTCCAGTCGAGCAGGCCTATGGTGGTTTTCGCCACGTATTCGATGATCTGCGAGCCGCCGGGTGAGCCGACCGTGGCGACAAATTCACCAGTGTTGCGATCAAAGATCAGCGTCGGCGCCATCGACGAGCGTGGGCGTTTGCCCGGTTCGACGCGGTTCGCGACTTTCTGCCCGTTCTCTTCGGGGATGAAAGAGAAGTCGGTCATCTGGTTGTTCAGCAGAAAACCCTGAACCATCAGGTGCGAGCCGAACGCGGCTTCGATGGTGGTGGTCATCGACACGGCGCCGCCGAGATCATCCACCGCCACCACTTGCGAGGTCGAGATGCGCAACGGCGAGCGGTCCGGTGCGTAGGCCACCTGTACGCCCGGCGGTGTGCCCGGTTTGGCGCTGCCCATGCTGCGCTCGCCGATCAGGCTGGCGCGGCTGGCCAGGTAGGCAGGATCGAGCAGACCTTTGACCGGCACCGGGACGAAGTCGGTGTCGGCCACGTATTGCGCACGGTCGGCATAGGCCAGACGTTCAGCCTCGGCGATCAGATGCACCGCTTGCGGCGCCGGTTCGATGCCGGCCGGCCTATTGCTGTTCACTGGTTTAAGCGGGGTCAGCGACAGGCGTGGATCGCGAGTCTCCAGCGCCTGCAACGTGCCGAGAATCTGCGCCACGGCGATCCCGCCCGACGACGGTGGCGGCATGCCGCAGACCTGCCAACGCTTGTAGTCGGTACACAGCGGCGCGCGTTCCTTGGCCTGATAGCGCTGCAAATCGTTCAGCGACAGGCTGCCGGGGTTGGCGTGCTGTTGAACCTTGGCGACGATCTCTTCGGCGATCGGACCTTTGTACAGCGCATCGGCACCTTTGCTGGCGATACGTTTGAACACGGCCGCCAACTTCGGGTTCTGCAGGCGCGTGCCGACAGCTTTGACGCTGCCATCCTCATTCAGGAAGTACGCAGCCATGTCTGGCGACTGGCGTATCAGTGGATCGGCAGTCAGCAGCGAATGTAGACGCGGGGGAATCGCAAAGCCTTGCTCGGCCAGTTTGATCGCTGGCTCAAACAGCTTCGCCCATGGCAAGCGACCGTGCTGCCGATGCGCCAGCTCCAGCGCGCGCAATACCCCGGGCGTACCGACCGAGCGCCCGCCGATCTGCGCTTGCGTAAAGGCCATCGGTTTACCGTCAGCCTTCAGGAACAGCTTCTCGGTGGCCCCGGCCGGCGCCGTTTCGCGGCCGTCATAGGTGCGCACCTGCTTGCCATCCCACAACACAATCATCGCCCCGCCACCGATCCCGGAAGACTGCGGCTCAACCAGCGTCAACACCGCCTGCATCGCAATCGCCGCATCAATCGCCGAACCACCCTGACGCAACATCTCCCGCCCGGCTTCGGCCGCGAGCGGATTGGCAGCGGCAGCCATGTGTTTATTGGCGTGCCGGGTTTGCAGATCAGTGCGGTAACCGGATGCAGCTTCCGGTGCCAGCGGCAATGAAGAAGAGGGCGGGGCGTTGCATGCGGTGAGGGTCAGAGCGCTGACAAGCAGTGTCAGGGCTGGCAGGCGAAAGCGCTTCAAAGGCTGGGCTGGAAACACGCGGGATCTCCGTCCGTGGGGTAGAAGTCTTGGGGGACTTTATCGAGCGGGCCGGCGGGGTGCAAACTGCGTGAGGATTACAGCACTCCCGCTCAGCGGCCGCGCCAATCGATTGGCCGAAAACGATGCCCTTGTGGGAGCGAGCCTGCTCGCGAAAGCGGTAGCTAGGGTGGTGCGATCTTCTTGAGAGTATTGCAGGGTAATTTATTGCTTGAAGCCGGACAGACCACGGGTAGAACGCCAGTCTTTCACAATTTTGGTAATGCCCTCGGCTGTTTGTTGTTTCATATCCTCGGGCCAATAGATGAGGTCAGTGCCCGCTGGGTGCTCACACAGACGTACAAATTCAAATAACAGCGGATCGAGAATCTCGTCTGGGCTTGTGTTGGCTGCAAGAACAGATTGCACAAATTTCAAGAATTCTGCTTCGGTGTAGTCGGATATGTTAGTCATAACGTTCTCAAGTTGAAGTTCCACAGCTCAAATGAAACGGGCGGCAGGATTCATGTCTTGAACCCGGGTAGTCGATTCGCTTCGCGCCATGCCATGACTGTACGAGCTATTCCGGCAGATGTTGTATCTGCTCCGGGCTCGGGGTAGTAGATCAGATCCATCCCGCTCGGATGTCCTACTATCTTGTTGAAGTGCAGAATCAATGCATCTGCACGGAGATCTGTCGGCGCTATATCTTCCTTTCTTATTTCATCTATGAGATCAATGAAATCCTGCTCGGTATAGTCGGAAAAGCTGCTTTTGATGAATGGGTCGCTCATGCTATGCCCTTATTTACGGTGTACGTCGACATGGTTTTTGGGTGTGTAGACCCTTAGGTTATCTACGTTGTAGATATCACCACCTTCGGATATCGGTTCCACATGATGAATCTCATGAGAGATCCTTTTCCCTGCTGCATCACCTAAGCGGGCGCGGGGCGCATTTCCGTTGCGCATACGTCGTAGATTATCTTCGCTGACCTGTTGTGCCACTGCGCTGTCTATTGAGGCAACGGCCCAAAAAGCCCGCCTAAACGAATCAAAACTAGAATATTCGCTCCCTCTGAGTTTATCCGCGATGCTGGTCGGAATAGGGGCGCCACCCTGAGCTTGAGCATGGTCAAGCCAAATACCGCCCACATCCTCCCCCACCCCCGTAACGATCCCCGGCGTCTGCCTCGCCGGCCTCGAATAAACCACATATAACGACTTCAGCCCGGTGTCCGCCGGGAACACCAGAATACAATCCTCGGCCGTTACATCCTCGCCCGGCAGACCCTCAATCTGGCTATCGGTGTTGTCCGGGATCGGGTGGACGAGGATCGGGTCGAGTGCCTCACCGTGGTCGGGATAAACCAGCGGAGGCATCGACCCCAGCGGCCCGCGTTGCGGCGTCCAGAGAATGGTGATGCCGTTGAGCTTGGCCTCCATGGCTGTCTTGTCGGCGTTCCACTTGACGTTCACCGTGCGTACGGCGTCGTCGCCAGAGGCGCCGGAATGGATGCCGTAAACCCGCAGAACACCTTCGGCATCACGACGAAACTGGAAGCGCACGCGCGTGGTGGCGCGGCTCATGCGGCGTAGTTCTTCGTCGGTGTGAAGCGTGCCGTCGGCCATTTTGCTCGGCAGCATTCCCAGCACAAACACGCTGGCCGGCCCGCCGGCGCCACGGATGGCCCAGTTCAGGCGCTGTTGCAAAATCCCGCCGCCGGCCAGACGCCCCAAAGCCAGGTCAGCACCTATCGCCGTCGCGACCGCGGTACTGGCGGAGGGCATGAGCATGGCGCCGGCGACCATGATCTTGCCGAAGTTGCTGGCTGGCTCCTTGGCAGTGCCAGCGTCCGTGCGACACCAGTTGTCCGGCGTGCAGGACTTGGCAAAGACCCTGTCTTCGCGTGGCCTGGGCGCAGGCCACTCGTCCTTCTCGATGTACACCGACTCCTCCGGCGCTCGAGGTGGCAACCACCCGCCCCATGACGCACCGCCGTAATCGCGTGCCCAAGCCCAGTCTTCGTCGAAAAGAGATTTGAATCGAGCCATGACAACTCCCTGTATGGCTTTGAATCGAGCCGGGGAAGCTTGTCGGTCCAGGGGGAGTTCGGGGAGAGAGGGGCGGGTACTTGAAATGACGAAAAATCTAGTTCTTACGTGAGCAGAGCCTGCTTCCTACAGGGCTATCTCAGTGCGTCGGTTTTGCGCCTGATTCAGGCGAAATTATCGTCGGTCGCGCCTGTAGTCTTTTCGTATGAATGGCGGATTACGCCGGATTTCTCTTACAGATTATTCAGGTCGACAACCTACGCGCCGCTGCCTGAGGATGGTTTCTGTAGTTTTTCCAGGATGGATATCAGATGAAGAGGATGAGTCCGTTGCCTTTCGATTTTATTTTCAGTCGGCCGCTGTCATGAGCATTTCCAATGAGGATCGTGATTTTCTGGTGGCGTTGGGCAGTCGCATTGCACATTTACGCACGGTGCACGAGATAACACAGACGCGGTTTGCAAGGGCTTTAGGTCTTTCCCGGCAGACCTTTCAGGGTTACGAGGAGGGCACGCGCAGCATGCCGGTCACGACACTGGTGAAGATGGCATTTGCGCTTCGCGTTCCCGTTGAAGACCTGCTCGGGGTTCCCTCGTACACGGAGACGCCCAGACGCAGCTTGACCTCGACGTGGTATCGACGGCTGCAGTCCATCAATGAGCTTTCGAAGGTCCAACAAAAGGTAATTGCGCAGATGCTCGACGCCCTGATCGCACAGGCAGGGACCAAAACGAGCAACGAAGAAACAGAAGTTTGAAGTAACCCAAAGAACGCGGAACCAAGGTGCGCGAACACCCTGGCCTCGCTAACCACAAAGCAGCTTAGAAGGAGCTGAACCATGGCTAAAACCAATCATACGACATCAACCCCCATCACTGAACGCCGGTTGAAAATCGCCGCTGATTTTTACCCGGTCCACACAAAGGGCACACCCTACAACCCCGGCAAGCCTGTGCCTTGGATCAGGCTGCGCGGGCTGTGGTTGGGGCAAGCGGGATTCGAGGTAAACGAGAACGTCAAAGTGCGCGTGATGAAAGGGTGTCTGGTGATTACAGCGGAATAGATGAATCATCCAAGTAAAGCCGCAACGCCATTTGCGTAGGAAAAACGCC
This sequence comes from Pseudomonas sp. Sample_21, assembly GCF_004307525.1. NCBI lineage: Bacteria > Pseudomonadati > Pseudomonadota > Gammaproteobacteria > Pseudomonadales > Pseudomonadaceae > Pseudomonas > Pseudomonas sp. Sample_21. The sequence continues at coordinate 24,553 of NZ_RCNZ01000088.1, forward strand.
GCTAACCCTCAAGGGATAGCGGCGTTTTTTCTCATATAGCGCTCTTGATTATCTAGAGTTTTATGGCGGGCGGGGCCCGTAATACCTGGCTAAAAGCCTGGTTGGGAGGAAGGCATTATCTTGAATTTGATATGTGGCTTATATGAAAAAAGGCGCAGTGCAAACTGTAAGAAAGTCTGACGGATGAGCGGCTGCGAGCCCACTGATCAATCGAAAGGGCTGAAGATAGACCTTCTGTGGGTGGGGAACCGGAGGGGAGATTATTGCAGGCATAAAAAAACGGCCTACCTTTCGGTAAGCCGTTTTTAGTACTTGGTGGCTACACAGGGACTTGAACCCCGGACCCCAGCATTATGAATGCTATGCTCTAACCAACTGAGCTATGTAGCCAAGTGGCGCGCATTATTCCCCTGAAATGGCAAAGCGTCAAGCGTAAATCGAAAATATTTCTTCCTGTTTTCAACCGCTTATCCTCCAGCCCCGAAAATCGGGGCCGGGGAGGGCGTCAGCGCAGTTGGAATCTGGCGGTATTGGCGCTCAGGGCTTCGCTGCCCTGGCTCAAGGTGTCCGCCGCGAGGTTTACGGCCCGTGCACCTTCAAGCAAACGCACGGCGGCCTGATCGACCTGTTGGATATTGCCGCTGACTTCATCGGCGGTGCTCGCCTGCTCTTCAACCGCCGTGGCGATCTGCGCGAGGGTGTCGGTGACGCTCTGCACGGCGCTGGCGATTTCACCCAGACGTTCCCCGAGGCCGGTGACCGCTTCGGCATCCGACTGCGCCTGCCCGCACGCGGCTTCCATCAGGCTCACCGCTTCGTTGACCGTAGCGCGAAGGCTGTCGACGGTGCCGGCGATCTGCGCGGTGGACGATTGCGTGCGTTGCGAGAGGCTGCGCACCTCGTCGGCGACCACGGCAAAGCCGCGACCCTGTTCGCCGGCGCGGGCGGCTTCGATGGCGGCGTTGAGCGCGAGCAGGTTGGTCTGCTCGGCGACGCCGCGAATGGTGTCCACGACCAGTTGAATCTGCTGGCCTTGCTCGCTGACCCGGCCAAGCGCGGCGGCGGTGTCGTTCAGGCGCTGATTGAGCTGCTGAATGCTGGCCGTGGTGCGCTGGCTGTCGCGGCTGCTGTCGGCGGCGATGCGCCGGGTCTGCTGGGCGCTGCCGGAGGCCTGTTCGCAACTCTGCGCGACGCCTTGCGAGGTCGCGGCCAATTGCGTGGCGGCAGCTGCGATCTGGCTGATCTGCAACTGCTGCGCCTCAACTTCACCGAGGGCGCCGCTGGAGTGTTGGTTGAGGCTGCGTACCGCGTTGCTCAACTGCGAGGTCTCGTGGTCGACGCCAAGCATGCTGCTGCGCAATTGCACCACGGCGACGTTGAGCGCGGTGCTGATCGCTGCCAGTTCATCGCGCCCCACCACCGGCACTTGCAGGCTCAGGTTGCCGTCGCGCAAGGCTTCGGCGAGCAAGGTGATGCCGCTGGCACTGCGGCGGATCGAGGCTTGCAGGCAGACGAACAGGTACAACGCGGCCAGTAGCAGGCAACCGAAGATTGCGGCGACAACAATGAACTGGCGGATCGCCGAGCTGTAATACGCATCGAGCCGCTGATCCAGCGCGACCAGGGATTGCTGGCGCAGGGAAGCGAGGTCGGTGAGCAGCGCGTCGAGGCTGCGTTCGAAGTCCTCTGGCTTGAGGTTGATGCTGCCGCCAAACACACCGTCGTCGAGAACTTTCAGGCCGCTGTCGAGGTGTTTCAGGCTGTCGTGATACTGGCCAGCCCAGGCTTGCAGCTCGGCTGGCAGACGCGCCTCCAGCAGGCCGGCGGTTTTCACCAGTTGCTCGCGGGCGTCCCCGATGCGACTGCGCAGGTCGCGCAACTGCAGGCGGCTCTGCAGGGTGAACTGCCCGGAGACGACCGAAGCCTGGCCGACCGCGGCGAGACGGCCGACCCGCTCGATCAGGTCCGGTGCGTGTTGCGTGGAAATCTGCGTCAGCAGGTAGGTTTCCAGCCACGGCGCGAGGGTCAGGCGATTGTCCATGACGATCTGCTCGCGCAAGGCTTGCAGCGCGGCCAGGGCATTGGTGAAGCGGTCATAACCGTCCGGCCACCAGCCGACACTGCTCAGGCTTTTCGAATCAAGGCCATTGAGTGCGGTTTGCAGCGCCTGAAAGCGCTCGAGGATTGCGCCGTCGGCGCCTTGCTGGTTCAGGGCATTGCCCAGCTCGGTGGTGGCTTGCAGCACCGCCGGTTGCACGCCGTCGAAGGCAGCCATGGCGGCGAGGGTGGCCGGTGTCGGCTGACGATTGGTCTCGGTGGCGCGCCAGCGGGCGGCGCGGTCGCGTTGCGCGGCGAGCAGGTTATCCAGCGCATCCAGCGCGAGCAATTGACGCACACCGGCACGTTCGCCGGAGATCAGATTGAGCTTCTCTCGATAGTCATGGCCGATCATCAACAGGCTGCCGGCCAGCGGCAGAATGAACAGCAGAAACAATAATTGGAATTTACCTGCGAAGCCAAACCGCCCCAGCAATTTGATCCCCGGTGAAAGGAAAGCCTGCATGCCTCATGACTCCTCTGGACACCACGCACCATTGGCGTGCATCGCGAACCTTTCGGCTGCGACCTGTGCCCTCTAAAAGGCCTCGAAAGTTCACCCATGCCCGCTCTGTAGGCCGGCTCTGTAGCGAAACTTCCCATTGTCGAGCGCCTTTGTAAGGCGATCGTGTTCAAGGGCAGAAGCAAGGCAAGATTCAGACCATGGCGTTGCGCTATCACCGTTTGCTCGACGACCAGTCAGTTAGTTAGCTGCCTAAGGGGATGGCGCGAGCGCACCGAAAAATGGCACATTGACGCACCTGCCTGCGGGCACCCATCTGCTGTCCGGAATTTTCCATGGCTATCAGCAACGTTCAGACCGCCGCTGCCTCGGCGACCGCTGCTCCGCAAAGCAGCCCCTTGGTGATGCGCATCATCGGCGCGGTGGCGCTGGCGCATTTGATCAACGACCTGATCCAGTCGGTTCTGCCGTCGATCTACCCAATGCTCAAAGCCAACTATGGCCTGACCTTCACCCAGGTCGGCCTGATCACCTTGACCTTCCAGTTGACCGCGTCGCTGTTGCAGCCGTGGGTCGGTTACCACACTGATCGCCACCCCAAACCGTGGCTGTTGCCGGCGGGCACGGTGTGTACGTTGATCGGCATTCTGATGATGTCGGTGGTCGGCAGCTTCCCATTGATTCTGCTGGCGGCGGCGCTGATCGGCATTGGCTCGTCAACCTTTCACCCGGAAGCCTCGCGTGTTGCGCGACTGGCCTCGGGCGGCCGGTTTGGTCTGGCGCAATCGACCTTTCAGGTCGGCGGCAATGCCGGCTCCGCGTTCGGCCCGTTGCTGGCGGCAGCGATCATCATTCCCTTCGGCCAGGGCAATGTGGCGTGGTTCGGTCTGTTCGCGGTGTTTGCGCTGTTCGTGCTTTACCGCATCAGCCGCTGGTACGCCAATCACCTGAACCTGTTCAAGCTCAAGGCCGGCCAGGCGGCGACGCACGGCTTGTCGAAGGGCAGGGTGACCAGTGCCTTGGTGGTCCTGGGGCTGCTGGTGTTCTCCAAGTATTTCTACATGGCCAGTTTCACCAGCTACTTCACTTTCTACCTGATCGAGAAGTTCGACCTGTCGGTGGCCAGCTCGCAGCTGCACTTGTTTCTTTTCCTGGGCGCAGTGGCGGCGGGGACGTTCTTCGGCGGGCCGATCGGGGACAAGATCGGGCGCAAGGCAGTGATCTGGTTTTCCATCCTCGGCGTCGCGCCGTTCACCTTGATCCTGCCGCATGTCGATCTGTTCTGGACCAGCATTCTCAGCGTGGTGATCGGCTTCATTCTGGCGTCGGCTTTCTCGGCGATCGTTGTGTACGCGCAGGAACTGGTGCCGGGTAATGTCGGGATGATTGCCGGGATCTTCTTCGGCCTGATGTTCGGTTTCGGCGGGATTGGTGCCGCGCTGCTCGGGCATCTGGCGGATGTGCACGGGATTGAGTATGTGTACTTCCTGTGCTCGTTCTTGCCGTTGTTTGGTGTGTTGGCGATCTTTTTACCGCGTACCAGAAAGGCCTGAACAGACGAATCGAACTGTGGGAGCGAGCCTGCTCGCGAATGGGTGGGTCAGTTGACGAATGCTTAGCTTACACGCCACATTCGCGAGCAGGCTCGCTCCCACAGGGAAATGTACTCAGTCACTGAATTTCAGGCACAAAAAAGCCGCGTATGAAACGCGGCTTTTTCTTGCCCGGCTGTTGCTTAGACGTTGAAGCGGAAGTGCATCACGTCGCCGTCCTTGACGATGTAATCCTTGCCTTCCAGACGCCATTTGCCGGCTTCTTTGGCGCCAGCTTCGCCTTTGTACTGGATGAAGTCGTTGTAGGCGATGACTTCGGCACGGATGAAGCCTTTTTCGAAGTCGGTGTGGATCACGCCAGCGGCCTGTGGGGCGGTGGCACCGACCTTGACGGTCCAGGCGCGGACTTCTTCGACACCGGCGGTGAAGTAGGTCTGCAGGTGGAGCATTTCGTAGCCGGCGCGGATCACGCGGTTCAGGCCAGGCTCTTCCAGGCCCAAGGCCTCGAGGAACATGTCCTTCTCTTCGCCGTCGTCGAGCTCGGCGATTTCCGCTTCGATCTTGTTGCACACCGGAACGACCATGGCGCCTTCTTCTTCGGCGATGGCCTTGACCACGTCCAAGTGCGGGTTGTTCTCGAAGCCGTCTTCAGCCACGTTGGCGATGTACATGACCGGCTTGGTGGTCAGCAGGTGGAAGCCCTTGATCACTGCCTTTTCGTCAGCGCTCATGTTCTTCATCAGGCTGCGTGCCGGCTTGGCTTCGGTGAAGTGCGCGATCAGTTGCTCGAGCAGAGCCTTCTGAACCACGGCGTCCTTGTCACCGCCCTTGGCGTTGCGCGCGACTTTCTGCAGTTGCTTCTCGCAGCTGTCGAGGTCGGCGAAGATCAGTTCCAGGTCGATGATTTCGATGTCGCGTTTCGGGTCGACGCTGTTGGACACGTGGATCACGTTGTCGTCTTCGAAGCAGCGCACCACGTGAGCGATAGCGTCGGTTTCGCGGATGTTGGCCAGGAACTTGTTGCCCAGGCCTTCACCTTTCGAGGCGCCGGCGACGAGGCCGGCGATGTCGACGAATTCCATGGTGGTCGGCAGGATGCGCTTCGGATTGACGATGGCCGCCAGAGCTTCCAGGCGCGGATCCGGCATCGGCACGATGCCGCTGTTCGGCTCGATGGTGCAGAAGGGGAAGTTCTCGGCCGCGATACCGGATTTGGTCAGGGCGTTGAACAGGGTGGACTTGCCGACGTTAGGCAGGCCGACGATGCCGCAATTGAATCCCATGGTGTTTCCCCTCGGGTAAAAGTCAGGCCTTCTGGCTGTGCAGGTTTTTCATCGCGCGGTTCCATTCCCCGGCGAGGATATCCGGCAGCACGCCGAGGGCAAAGTCGATGCTGGCATCGAGTTTTTCCTGTTCGGCGCGTGGCGCACGACCCAGGACGAAATTTGAAACCATACTGGCAACGCCCGGATGGCCGATGCCAAGCCGCAGGCGGTAGAACGTATTCTGATTGCCCAGTTGCGCAATGATGTCGCGCAACCCGTTGTGACCGCCATGGCCGCCGCCCTGCTTGAGCTTGGCAACGCCCGGAGGCAAGTCGAGTTCGTCATGCGCCACGAGGATTTCTTCAGGCTTGATGCGGAAGAAACCGGCGAGTGCCGCCACGGCCTGGCCGCTGCGGTTCATGTAAGTGGTGGGAATCAGCAGACGAACATCCTGACCCTGATGCGAGTAGCGCCCGGTCAGGCCGAAATATTTGCGATCGGCCACAAGATTCACATTCTGTGCGTGGGCGATGCGCTCAACAAAAAGGGCCCCTGCGTTATGCCGGGTCTGTTCGTATTCAGCGCCTGGATTTCCCAGGCCAACGATCAGTTTGATGGCAGTCACGATAGGGGCCCTTCCTTGGAGTGGTGGATAACATCGCCGCGATCGGGGAAAGCGGCGAAAGTGGACGAAAAATGCTCATTTACCATGGATGTAAACTCCGCGTTCTCGCCCGCTTTCTCGCTACGTTCCAGTCCGCGATGTTACTTGCTCACTCCGGCATGACAGAGTGAATTACTCTGCTTCGCCTTCTTCGGTAGGTTCTGCAGCAACACGTGGAGCGTGGACGTTGGCAACAGCCTTGTCATCGCCGTGTGCCAGAGCAACGAACTCAACACCTTTAGGAGCTTTGAGGTCCGACAGGTGAATGATGGTGCCGATTTCTGCTTTCGACAGATCGACTTCGATGAACTCAGGCAGATCTTTTGGCAGGCAGGTCACTTCGATTTCAGCAACAACGTGCGAAACTTCGCCGCCTTTCTTCACTGGAGCTTCTTCGCCAACAAAGTGTACAGGCACGATGGCGGTCAGTTTCTGGCCGGCAACAACGCGTACGAAGTCAGCGTGCATCACGTGGCCTTTGGCCGGGTGACGCTGCAGAGCCTTGATGATGACGTTCTGCTTGGTGCCACCAACGTTCAGCTCGATGATGTGGCTGTAAGCCGCTTCGTTTTCGAGCAGTTTGGCAACTTCTTTGGCCAGCATGCTGATGGATTCAGGGGCTTTGTCGCCACCGTAAACAACAGCTGGAACCAGAGCGGCGAGACGACGCAGGCGGCGGCTCGCACCTTTCCCCAGGTCGGAACGCACTTCAGCATTCAGAGTAAAATCGTTCATTTTGTATCTCCAAAATAGCCATGACCGAGTGGCGTTTGCGACCAGCGCCGAACACGGTATGGGCAAAAAAGCCCCGCCCCGACAGGAATGCCGGGGCGGGGCGCTTTTCGTCAACGAGACATTTCGCGAAGGGCAGGGCCCTTAACGGAACATCGCGCTGATCGATTCTTCATTGCTGATGCGGCGAACCGCTTCGGCAACAACCGGTGCGATATCCAGTTGACGGATACGTGCACAGGCTTGTGCTGCAGCGGACAGCGGGATGGTGTTGGTCACCACCAGCTCGTCCAGCACGGAATTTTCGATATTCTCGATGGCCCGGCCCGACAGCACAGGGTGTGTGCAGTAGGCAAAGACCTTGGCTGCGCCATGCTCTTTCAGGGCCTTGGCCGCGTGGCACAGGGTGCCGGCGGTATCGACCATGTCATCGACGAGAATACAGGTACGCCCTTCGACATCACCGATGATATGCATCACTTCAGAGTGATTGGCTTTCTCACGGCGTTTGTCGATGATCCCGAGATCGACGCCCAGCGACTTGGCAACAGCCCGTGCACGCACGACGCCACCAATGTCCGGGGACACGATCATCAGGTTTTCGAAGCGCTGATCTTCGATGTCATCCACCAGAACCGGGGAGCCGTAGATGTTATCTACCGGAATATCGAAGAAGCCCTGAATCTGGTCAGCATGCAGATCAACCGTGAGAACACGGTCGATGCCGACTACGGTAAGCATGTCAGCAACGACTTTCGCGCTGATAGCCACACGTGCGGAACGCGGACGGCGATCCTGACGGGCATAACCAAAATAAGGAATAACAGCAGTGATACGAGTAGCCGAGGAGCGGCGGAAGGCGTCAGCCATCACTACCAGTTCCATCAGGTTATCGTTGGTCGGAGCGCAGGTCGGCTGAATAATGAAGACGTCTTTACCGCGAACGTTTTCATTGATCTCGGCTGTGATTTCGCCGTCGGAAAATTTGCCGACAGAGATGTCACCGAGAGGGATATGCAGCTGACGTACGACACGCCGAGCCAGATCGGGGTTGGCATTCCCCGTAAAGACCATCATCTTGGACACGCGCAGTACCTAGAGGCTGAGGGTAACCTGGATGAGTAGAGAAAATGGCAGGGGCGGCTGGATTCGAACCAACGCATGGCAGGATCAAAACCTGCTGCCTTACCGCTTGGCGACGCCCCTGTATCTGTTGCTTTCAAGTGCCGGGCACTTGATTCCTTTAGAGCAGACTTTGCAGCTTGCGATGCAACATCGAAACGTTGCTTCCTTTAGCTACAAACCCTGTAAGGGTCTCTGTCAGAAGGGCCGAGACTTTATCAGCTTCAGCTTTGCTTGGGAAGCCCCCAAACACACAACTTCCAGTTCCGGTGAGCTTTGCTTCGGTAAATTTACCTAACAAATCCAATGCGTTACGTACCTCTGGATAACGCCTTGCTACCACCGGCAAGCAGTCATTTCGACTGTTTCCCTCGGGAACGGGGCGCACTTTAATGGGCGGTGTGTTACGTGTCAACAAAGGATCGGAAAAAATTTCTGCCGTACTAACAGCGACTTGCGGCACGAGCACCAGATACCACGGTTCTTCGGGGTCGACCGGTGTCAGTTTCTCGCCGACGCCCTCGGCAAATGCTGCATGGCCACGGACGAACACCGGTACGTCGGCGCCCAGTGACAAGCCCAATGCGGCGAGACGATCTTCATCCCAGCCCAGTTGCCACAAATGGTTGAGACCGAGCAAAGTCGTCGCCGCATTCGAACTGCCGCCACCGATGCCGCCGCCCATGGGCAGGACTTTGTCGATCCAGATGTCTATGCCGAGCGCGCAGCCGGACTGTTGCTGCAACATCTTCGCCGCGCGCACGATCAGGTTGCTGTCGTGGGGCACGCCGGCGAACTCGGTGTGCAGTTGAATCGCGCCGTCATCGCGCACGGCGAAAGTGAGTTCATCGCCGTAATCGAGGAATTGAAACAGCGTCTGCAATTCGTGATAACCGTCTTCACGGCGACCGAGAATGTGCAGCATCAAGTTGAGTTTGGCCGGTGAGGGCAGGGTCAGGCGTGCAGCGGTCATGCTTTATTGCCCCAACTTGCGCGGTTGCCAGGTCTTGATCACCAGCGTCACGTCGAGGTCGGTGCCGTGCAGCTTGATGCGCTCGGGCAGCCAGTAACCATTCTGTTCGGTGTAGGCGGTGTATTCGACTTTCCAGCCGTCCTGCTCAAGGCTGGCCAGACGACTGTTGGCGTCCAGGTTCAAGCGACTCTTGCTTTCCGGAGCGGGCAGGCCACGAACCCACCAGGCCAGATTTGACACCGGTAATTTCCAGCCCAGCTGTTCTTCGAGCAGCGCTTCGGGTGACTGCGATTCGTAGCGGCCCTGGTTGGCGACTTCCAGCGACACCTTGCCCGGACGCCCGGTCAAGCGCGCCGCGCCACGACCCAGCGGGCCGGACAGGCGAATGTCGTAGTAATCCTGACGTTGCAGCCAGAACAGCGTGCCGCTGCCGGAATCCTTCGGCGCGCGGATGCCGATCTTGCCGTCGATCTGCCAGCCGTCGAGGCCGGTCAGTTGCTGTTTGTTTGCCGCCCACTGGGCCGGGCTGCCGTGGCCCTCGACCGATTCGCGAGTGCCGAACCCCGAGCAGCCGGCGAGCAGGGCGATGAAGCTGAAAACAATAACGTGGCGCAAAAGCATGGTTTAAAGATTCTCGGATCCGGTCAGGCGCTTGATGGTGCTGCGCAGAATGGTGCTGTCGGGCTGATCCTTGAGGAACTTGCCCCACACTTGTTTGGCTTCGCGTTGATTGCCCTTGGCCCAGAGGACTTCGCCAAGGTGCGCGGCGACTTCGTGGTCGGGGAAACGCTCGAGCGCCTGGCGCAGGTATTTCTCCGCATCGTCCAGATTGCCCAGGCGATAGTTCACCCAGCCGAGGCTGTCGAGTACCGCCGGGTCTTCCGGATTGATCTGGTGCGCCTGCTCGATCAGCGTTTTCGCTTCAGCGTAGCGGGTGGTGCGATCGGACAAGGTGTAGCCCAGCGCATTGAGCGCCATGGCGTTGTCCGGGTCGCGCTTGATGATCAGGCGCAGGTCTTTCTCCATTTGCGCCAGATCATTGCGTTTCTCCGCGAGCATGGCGCGGGTGTAAAGCAGATTGAGATCGTCCGGGTATTTCTGCAGCGCTTGTTGCAGAACCTTCCAGGCCTTGTCGTCCTGTTTGTTGGCCGACAGGCTTTCCGATTCGATCAGATACAGCTGGATCGCGTAATCCGGTTGCTCGTCACGCTCGGCCGCCAGCTTGCTCTGCGCTTCAGCGGTCTTGCCGTTGCTCATCAGGATATCGGCCTGACGCAGCTGTGCCGGCAGATAGTCATTGCCCGGGCCGACCTGTGCGTATTCGATGAGCGCGCCTTGTGGGTCATTGCGCTCTTCGGCAATTCGGCCGAGGTTCAGGTGCGCCGAATCGACATGGCTTTCGCGAGCGATCAGGTCTTCCAGATAACCCTTGGCCTCATCCCACGCCTTGGCTTCCAGGCACACCAGCGCCAGCGAATAACGCAGTTCATCGTCTTCCGGGTATTGCTGAACGAGGGTGGAGAATTCGGCCTTGGCGTCGTCCATGCGGTCCTGTTCGACGAGCATGCGCGCGTAAGTCAGGCGCAGGCGCTTGTCTTCCGGGTATTTCCTGATGCTTTTCTGCAACAGCGGCAGCGCTTCGTCGCCACGGTTGAGCAATTGAAGCAGGCGCGCACGCAGCAGGATCGGTGCGATCTCGCCATCTTCCGGCGGGTTGTCTTCGAGTAGAGTCAGCGCACCTTGATTGTCGCCGTCCTGCTGCAACAGCAGAGCCTTGCCGAAAATCAGCTGATTGTTGTTCGGGTGGCGCTCAAGCAAACGGTCGAAGCTTTTCATCAGGCCGTTGCGGGTTTCCTGATCGGTGTCGGCGGCCGACAACGCAAGGAAATCGAAATGGGTGTCGCCCTTGCCCTGCAGGACTTTCTCCATGTAGACCATGGAGTCGTCGTAGCGCCCGGCGCGGGCCAGTTGCACGGCGGCGGCGCGTTGCGCTTCGAGATCGTCCGGCGCGTTGCGCGCCCAGATCAGCGCGGTGTCGAGGGCCGGTTGATCGGCGCCCAGATATTCGGCGATGCGGAAAGCCCGCTCGGAGACGCCCGGATCCTGGGTGTTGATGGCCTGGGTCACGTAGTTGTCCAGGGCAATGTCGAAACGATTGCGCTGGCCGGCGAGTTCGGCGCTCAGCAGGCTGAACACGGTTTCCTCGCTGAATGAGCCGTAAACCTTGGGCTTTTCAGGTGCGGGCGTGGTGTCTTCGACCGGCGGGGTGCCGTCCGGCGCAACGGGCGCCATGGCTTGGCAGCCGCTGAGGAAGACAAAAGCGAGGAGCAACGCGGAAGATCTATTCATATAGGAAGAGGACGACTAACCTGCGGTCGGATCATCATGACACAAGCCTTCGGCCAAACATAACCGAGACTCAATTGTGGCCATTATAGGGGCTGACGATTGGGACAATAGTCAGCGGTAGTTGTTCTGAATCTTTCGAAGTAGGACAATTGCCGGCTTCACGTCACCACCAGCGACCTTGAATGGCCTTCCTTGCACTCGGTATTAACCACAAGACTGCTTCAGTAGACGTCCGCGAGCGCGTGGCCTTTACCCCTGAGCAACTGGTGGAGGCCTTGCAGCAGCTCTGCCGACTGACCGACAGCCGCGAAGCCGCGATCCTCTCCACCTGCAATCGCAGTGAGCTTTATATAGAACAGGATCAGCTGTCGGCCGATGTCGTGCTGCGCTGGCTGGCCGATTATCACCATCTGAGCCTGGACGAGCTGCGCGCCAGTGCCTATGTGCATGAAGACGATGCGGCTGTTCGTCACATGATGCGCGTCGCCTCCGGGCTTGACTCGCTGGTGCTGGGCGAACCGCAGATTCTCGGTCAGATGAAATCGGCCTACGCCGTGGCCCGCGAGGCCGGCACCATCGGCCCGCTGCTGGGCCGGCTGTTTCAGGCGACGTTCAATGCCGCCAAGCAGGTGCGTACCGATACTGCGATCGGCGAGAACCCGGTGTCGGTGGCGTTTGCTGCGGTGAGCCTGGCGAAACAGATTTTCAGCGATCTGCAACGCAGCCAGGCGCTGCTGATCGGTGCCGGTGAGACGATTACGCTGGTCGCGCGCCATTTGCATGAGCTGGGGGTCAAGCGCATCGTCGTTGCCAACCGCACGCTGGAGCGCGCCAGTCAGTTGGCCGAGCAGTTCGGCGCCCACGCGGTACTGCTCTCGGACATTCCGGCGGAGCTGGTGCGCAGCGATATCGTCATCAGTTCGACCGCCAGCCAGTTGCCAATCCTCGGCAAGGGCGCGGTGGAAAGTGCGCTGAAGCTGCGCAAGCACAAGCCGATCTTCATGGTCGACATTGCCGTACCGCGCGATATCGAGCCGGAAGTCGGCGAGCTCGACGACGTTTACCTGTACAGCGTCGATGATCTCCACGAAGTGGTCGCCGAGAACCTCAAGAGCCGTCAGGGCGCTGCGCAAGCGGCGGAGGAAATGGTCTCGGTCGGCGCCGACGATTTCATGGTGCGCCTGCGCGAACTGGCGGCGGTCGATGTGCTCAAGGCCTATCGTCAACAGAGCGAACGTTTGCGAGACGAAGAATTGCAGAAGGCCCTGCGTCTGCTGGCCAACGGCGGCAACGCCGAAGACGTGCTCGGGCAACTGGCCCGTGGCCTGACGAACAAACTCTTGCATGCTCCCAGCGTGCAGTTGAAAAAGCTGTCTGCCGAAGGCCGGCTCGATGCGCTGGCCATGGCCCAGGAACTCTTTGCCCTTGAGGGCTCACCGGATAGTTTTTCGGATAAAAAACCGCAATGAAAGCGTCACTGCTCAACAAGCTGGACATTCTCCAGGACCGTTTCGAGGAACTGACCGCGCTGCTCGGCGACGGTGAAGTCATTGCCGATCAGGCCAAATTCCGCGCCTATTCCAAGGAGTACGCCGAACTCGAGCCGGTAGTGGCCGCCTATAAAAAGCTGCTCGGCGTACAAAGCGATCTTGAAGGCGCGCAGGCGCTGCTCAAGGACAACGACCCGGACATGCGCGAAATGGCCGTGGAAGAAGTTCGCGAAGCCAAGGAGTTGCTGGTCACGCTGGAATCCGATCTGCAGCGCATGCTGCTGCCTAAAGATCCGAATGACGGGCGCAACGTGTTCCTCGAAATTCGCGCCGGCACCGGTGGCGACGAGGCGGCGATCTTCTCCGGCGACCTGTTCCGCATGTACTCGCGTTATGCCGAGCGGCGTGGCTGGCGCGTCGAGATCCTCTCGGAAAACGAAGGTGAACACGGCGGCTATAAAGAAGTCATCGCGCGCATTGAAGGCGACAACGTTTACGGCAAGTTGAAATTCGAATCCGGCGCACACCGCGTCCAGCGCGTACCGGCCACCGAATCCCAGGGCCGGATCCACACGTCGGCCTGCACCGTGGCGGTATTGCCCGAGCCGGACGAGCGCGAAGCCATCGAGATCAACCCGGCGGATCTGCGTGTCGACACTTTCCGTTCCTCCGGCGCTGGTGGTCAGCACGTCAACACCACCGATTCGGCGATCCGCATTACCCACATCCCGACCGGCACCGTCGTCGAGTGTCAGGAAGAACGCTCCCAGCACAAGAACCGTGCCCGGGCGATGGCGTGGCTCTCGGCGAAACTCAACGATCAGCAGAACGCAGCGGCAGCCAACGCGATTGCCAGTGAGCGCAAGTTGCTGGTCGGTTCCGGCGATCGATCCGAGCGCATCCGCACCTACAACTATGCTCAGGGTCGGGTCACCGACCATCGCGTCAACCTGACCCTGTATTCGCTGGATGAAATTCTCGCCGGTGGCGTCGAAGCCGTGATCGAGCCGTTGCTGGCCGAATATCAGGCTGACCAACTCGCAGCGATAGGTGAATAAATGACCATCATCGCCAGCCTGTTGCGCGCTGCCGAGTTGCCGGACTCGCCGACTGCGCGTCTGGACGCTGAATTGCTCCTGGCCGCCGCACTGGGCAAGTCGCGCAGCTTTCTGCACACCTGGCCCGAGCGCATCGTGCCAAGCGAGGCTGCGCTGACCTTCGCCGAATATCTGCAACGGCGGCGTAGCGGTGAACCGGTGGCCTACATTCTCGGCCAGCAGGGCTTCTGGAAGCTCGATCTGGAAGTCGCGCCGCACACGCTGATTCCGCGCCCGGACACCGAACTGCTGGTGGAGGCAGCCCTTGAGCTGCTGCCGGCAACCCCGGCCAAGGTTCTTGATCTGGGCACCGGCAGTGGCGCGATTGCTTTGGCTTTGGCCAGCGAACGCCCGGCGTGGAAGGTCACCGCTGTGGATCGCGTGCTCGAAGCCGTGGCCCTGGCCGAACGCAACCGCCAGCGTCTGCACCTGAACAACGCTACGGTGCTGAGCAGCCATTGGTTCAGCGCCCTTGAAGGCCAGCGTTTCCAATTGATCATCAGCAACCCGCCGTACATTGCCGCCGCCGATCCGCATCTGGTCGAGGGCGATGTACGCTTCGAACCGGCCAGTGCGCTGATCGCCGGTGAAGATGGCCTCGACGATCTGCGCCTGATTGTTGCGCAGGCGCCGGATCATCTTGAAACCGGCGGCTGGCTGATGCTCGAACACGGCTATGATCAGGCCGAAGCCGTGCGTGACCTACTGCTCACTCGTGGCTTTGAAGAAGTCCACAGCCGCACCGATCTGGGCGGCCATCAACGCATCAGTCTGGGGCGCCTGCCGTGCTGAATGATCAGGAATTGCTGCGCTACAGCCGGCAGATTCTGCTGCAACACATCGACATCGACGGGCAGCTGAAGCTCAAGGCCAGCCGCGTGCTGATCGTCGGCCTTGGCGGTCTCGGCGCGCCGGTGGCGTTGTATCTGGCGGCAGCAGGCGTCGGCGAGTTGCATCTGGCGGATTTCGACACGGTCGATCTGACCAATCTGCAACGGCAGATCATTCACGACACCGACAGTGTCGGCATGTCCAAGGTCGACTCGGCGCTCAAGCGCCTGGGCGCGATCAATCCCGAAATTCAACTGGTCGCTCATCGTCAGGCGCTGGACGCCGATTCCCTCGCCGCAGCGGTGGCGGCGGTGGATCTGGCGCTCGATTGTTCGGACAACTTTTCCACGCGCGAGGCGGTTAACGCCGCTTGTGTTGCCGCGTGCAAGCCACTGGTCAGTGGCGCGGCGATTCGTCTGGAAGGGCAGTTGTCGGTGTTCGATCCACGGCGTGGCGAGAGCCCTTGCTACCACTGCCTGTACGGACACGGCAGCGAAGCCGAACTGACCTGCAGCGAGGCCGGCGTGGTCGGGCCATTGGTCGGTCTGGTCGGCAGCTTGCAGGCGCTGGAAGCGTTGAAGGTGCTGGTCGGTTTTGGTGAACCATTGGTGGGGCGACTGTTGTTGATCGACGCCTTGGGCTCGCGATTCCGTGAGCTTCGCGTCAAGCGCGATCCGGGCTGCAGCGTCTGTGGCGCCCGCCATGCGTGAAGCGCCGATCGGCGTGTTCGATTCCGGGGTCGGCGGCTTGTCGGTCCTCGGCGAAATCCAGCGCTTGCTGCCTAACGAGTCGCTGCTTTATGTCGCCGATTGCGGGCACATTCCTTACGGCGAGAAAACCCCGGAATTCATCCGCCAGCGTTGCAGTGCGATGGCAGGATTTTTTCGCGAGCAGGGTGCCAAGGCGTTGGTGCTGGCGTGCAATACCGCGACCGTGGCCGGTGTTGCCGACTTGCGTCGCGACTTTCCCGACTGGCCGATTGTCGGCATGGAACCGGCGGTCAAACCGGCCGCAGCGGCCACACGAAGCGGCGTGGTTGGCGTCTTGGCCACGACCGGCACGTTGCAGAGCGCAAAGTTTGCCGCGTTGCTGGATCGTTTCGCGGCTGACATAAAAGTCATCACCCAGCCCTGTCCGGGACTGGTCGAACTGATCGAAACGGGTGATCTGCACAGCGCCGAATTACGCACTTTATTGCAAGGTTACGTCGCTCCATTGCTGGCGCAAAACTGCGACACGATCATTCTTGGCTGTACCCATTATCCCTTCCTCAAGCCGCTACTCAGGTCGATGATCGCCGACGATGTCAGCCTGATCGATACCGGAGATGCCGTGGCCCGGCAGTTGCAACGCTTGCTCGCCGAGCGTGATCTGCTGGCGCAACGTCCGAGCCAGCCGGTGAAGTTCTGGACCAGCGGCGATCCGCAATCCCTCAGAAAAATCCTACCGTTGCTGGGCCAAACTGCGTCGAATGTGCAAAACTTCGACTTGTAAAAAAAATGTGAAATAACTAAAAAAACGCTGAACTTCTGACCAAGCGCGGATTTCTATAGCGACAGCAGCAACTAAAAACCAAACGATCGTTCCGGAAAAGGAAGTTTCAAAGTGAAGCGACTATTCTGCTTGGCCGCGATTGCGGCCGCACTGATGGGGCAAAGCATTTCTGCACAAGCCGCTGGCGTTGAATTCGCCGTCGGCGGTACCAGCGATTCGACAATGACGTATCGCTTAGGCATGAATTTCGACTGGGACAAGAGCTGGCTGCAGAGCGACGTGGGTCGCCTGACTGGCTACTGGAGCGGTGCCTACACGTACTGGGAAGGTGACAAGACTTCCAGCAACAACAGCCTGTCGTTCTCGCCTGTATTCGTTTACGAGTTTGCCGGTCAGTCGGTCAAACCGTACGTGGAAGCGGGTATCGGCGCGGCGTTCTTCTCCAACACCGAATACGAAAGCAACAAACTGGGCGGCTCCTTCCAGTTCGAAGACCGCATCGGTGTCGGCCTGCGCTTCAACGGCGGCCACGAAGTCGGCATCCGCGCCACGCACTACTCCAACGCCGGCCTGTCCAGCGACAACGATGGTGTAGAAAGCTACGCGCTGCATTACACAATGCCGCTGTAACACGCCGCTACGCGGAACCAACGTGGGAGCGAGCCTGCTCGCGAAAGCCGAGTGTCAGTCAATTCAAATGGTGGCTGACACACCGCCTTCGCGAGCAGGCTCGCTCCCACAGTTGTTTCTGCGTTGTCAAAGAAATCAGCGGTAGGCTGTCGCAATACCCCGGCGCTCTTCGATGCACTCCGGCGCGCCCATTTCAAACTCGCGGCAAATCAGCGGGCGTCGTTCATAGATCGTGCACATCATGCTGTCGCGATCCAGCGCCGCGCACCAGCCGTCGTCCAGACGCAGCATCACTTCACCGCCCCATTCATCGGTATCGATAAAGCGATCAGGTACGCCGGTGTCGGTGATCAGCATCACTTCGAGCTGGCAGCAGCACGCCGCACAGGTCGAGCAGGTGACCGCCGGTTCGGCGATTTGGGTGTGGGGGATGGTTTTCATCGTGGCAGTGTAAGGCAGTGATCGCCGCGGGTGTGAAAGCGCTGACGGACGCTCACGGCGCCAGACGCCGCGCCATCAAATGCAACAACGGAAACAGTACGGCCCAGAGCAGCCCGATCAAGATCAGCGTGGGGATATCGCCGTAGGGAAATTGCACGCCCGCCAGGCGTCCGCCAGCGTAGTACGACAGTGCGCCGCCCATCGCGCCAAGTCCGCTGGCCAGCCACCATGGCCGCGCGCTCCAGGCCAGGCAATGGCGCAACGTGGTGGCGAGCAGCGCCCACAGCAGCATCAGCCACAGCGGAATCAGCGGTGAGGCGTCTGCAAAGCGGAACACATCGAGGTAACGCAAGACGCTGTCCACCGCCGTGCCGACAATCACCACGCACAGAATCAAACGACCTTCCGCCGCCCAACTGCTGATCCAGCGCAGATGAATCACCAGTGCCGCCAGCGCCAGCAACAGCCACAAACTGTTGCCGCCGAGCACGCAGGCCAGCCAGCCGAGCTGAAACAGCACGGCATTGGCGATTCGCTCACGCATCGAAGCGCCCGAGCAGCGGCGCGGTCATCGCCGCCGGTTTGGCCAGCAGCAATTGCGCGGTGCCGATGGTGCGTTCGAGGAATCCGCCCTCGCAGTAGCACAGATAAAACTCCCACAAACGCAGGAAATAATCGTCGTAGCCCAGTTCGCTCAGGCGACCATGGGCGAGGCGAAAGTTCTCGTGCCACAGGCGCAGGGTCTTGGCGTAATGCAGGCCGAAATCTTCCATGTGCAGCAGGTTCATGTCGGTTTCGCGGCTGACCACATCGAGCATCTTGTGCACCGAGGGCAGGGCGCCGCCGGGGAAGATGTAGCGCTGGATAAAGTCGACGCTGCGCTTGGCCTGTTCGTAGCGTTGCTCGCGAATGGTGATCGCCTGGAGCAGCATCAGGCCGTTGCTCTTGAGCAACTGCGCGCATTGCTTGAAGTAGGTGGGCAGGAACCGATGGCCGACCGCTTCGATCATCTCGATCGACACCAGTTTGTCGTACTCGCCGCTCAGGTCGCGGTAATCCTTGAGCAGCAAGGTGACGCGGTCCTGCAAGCCCAATTGTTCGATGCGTTTGGCAGTGAACGCGAACTGCTCTTTCGACAGCGTCGTGGTGGTCACGCGGCAACCGTAATGCTGCGCCGCGTACAACGCCATGCTGCCCCAACCGGTGCCGATTTCCAGCAGGTGGTCGCTGGGTTTGAGCGCGAGTTTCTGGCAGATGCGCTCGAGTTTGTTCAGTTGCGCCTGTTCCAGGGTGTCGCTCGGCGAAAGGAACTGGGCGGCGGAATACATCATGGTCGGGTCGAGAAACTGTTCGAACAGTTCATTGCCGAGGTCGTAGTGCGCGGCGATGTTTTTCTGCGAACCCTTGCGCGTGTTGCGATTGAGCCAGTGCAGCCCTTGTACGAAGGGCCGGCCCAGACGCGCCAGGCCACCTTCCATGGCATCGAGTACATCGAGATTGCTGACGAACACGCGCACCACAGCAGTCAGGTCTGGCGAACTCCAATAGCCGTGGATGAATGCTTCGCCGGCGCCGATCGAGCCGCTGCTGGCGACCATGCCCCACAGGGCCGGGTCGAGTACATGGACTTCGCCGAGCAGAGCACTGCCCGGGGTGCCGAAAAGCATTTGTTCGCCATCCTCGACGACCATCAATTGTCCGTGTTTGAGCTGGGCCAATTGGCGCAACACGCCACGGCGCAGCAGCGAGCCGGTCAAACCGTTGGTGCTGAAGCGACCGAGCGGCAGGCTAGAGGATTTCATGGTGCGGCTCCTTCGGAGGCACAGTGGCGGTTTTAAAGCTGCCGTCGGCAGCCTGGTGAGGGAAGATCGGCGCGCGCTTGAGCAGCAGTCGCAGTGCTTGCCAATAAATCGCCAGAGCGGTTTTTGCGGTCATCCACGGAAAGCGCCGCAGGTAGCGATGCAGGCTGCGACGATCGAGCGGTTCACGGCGCAGATTGAGCGTGGCGTCGAACAGTTTCTCGTTGCCCTGCCAATCGGCCATGTGCACGCCAAGGCTTTGCGCAGCGGGGCTGAAGCTCATGCGGTATTCGAGGTCGCGGGGCAGAAACGGCGAGACGTGAAACGCCTTGGCCACAGCGAAATGCTGATGGAAATCCACTAGGCTGGTCGGCGTCTGCGCCGGCAGCACATAGTGATAACGCTCGCGCCACGGCGTGTTGGTCACTTCACAAACGATCGCCGCCAGTTGCCCGTCGGCTTCATGGCAGTAGAAGAAACTCACCGGATTGAACGACAGCCCCCAGCTGCGCGGCTGGGTCAGCAGGCATACCGCGCCTTGTGGCTCATGACCGATGGCTGCGCCGACCTGCTGACGCACGGCGTCGATCAGGCGCATGCCCTTGCCGGTGAAGGCTTTCAGGTAATCGGTTTCGCGAAACGAGAACGGCGCAAAGCGGCTGCGCCCGGCCAGTGGCGACAGGGCCAGCACGGCGTCCTGCTCGCTCAGATCGAGATAGAGCAGGCCGATGCGGTAGCGGAATTCGTGGCGGCGCGGCGAAAAACGTCGGTGGCCGATGACGCCGTTGTACAGAGCGCTGTTCACAGTGTTTCACCGAACGCGGCGGCTACGCGCAGCCCGCTGACCACGCCATCTTCATGAAAGCCGTTGGCCCAGTAGGCGCCGCAATAATGCGTGTGCTGCTCGCCGTCGAGTTCGCCCCAACGGTTTTGCGCGGCCGCTGCGGCGAGGGTGTATTGCGGGTGGGCGTAGGTATAGCGGGCCAGCACTTTATCCGGGCTGATGCCGGCAGTCTGGTTGAGGCTGACGCAGAACGTGGTGTCGCTCTCGATGCCCTGCAGAATGTTCATGTTGTACGTGACCGCCGCGCGCGTATGGCCGGCGCCGCCGAGGCGATAGTTCCAGCTGGCCCAGGCCAGTTTGCGCGTTGGCAGCAGGCGCGTGTCGGTGTGCAGCACGACGTCGTTGTCGGCGTAGAGCAGGGCACCGAGAATCGAACGCTCGGCGTCGCTCGGGTTGGCCAGCAGGTTCAGCGCCTGATCGCTGTGACAGGCGAACACCACTTTGTCGAAATGTTCGAGGCCGGCCGGGCTGTGGATAACTACGCCGTGCTGGTTGCGCTCGACGCGCTTGACCGGGCAGTTCAGGCGGATCCTGTCGCTGAATGAAGCAGTCAGCGGCGCCACATAGGCACTGGAACCGCCTTCAATGACCTGCCACTGCGGACGATCGCTGACTGAGAGCAGGCCATGATTCTTGAAGAAACGCAGGAAGAATTGCAGCGGGAAATTGAGCATTTCCGCCATCGGCATCGACCAGATCGCCGCGCCCATCGGCACGATGTAATGCAGGATGAAACGCTCGCCGTAGCCGCCAGCCTTGAGGTAATCATCGAGGGTGGTGTCGGCGGCGATGCGCAGTTCGATCAGGTCGCGCTGGGCTTCTTTGTTGAAGCGCAGAATGTCGCGCAGCATGCCCCAGAACCCCGGCGACAACAGATTGCTGCGCTGGGCGAACAGGCTGTTGAGGTTGTTGCCGTTGTATTCCACGCCGGTGTCCGGGTCGGTTACCGAAAAGCTCATTTCGGTCGGCTTGAACGCCACGCCAAGCTGGTTGAGCAAGCGAATGAAATTCGGATAGGTCCAGTCGTTGAACACGATGAAACCGGTATCGATGGCGAACGATTGCCCGGCCACGCTGACCGGTACGGTGTGGGTATGGCCGCCGACCCAGTCACTCGCTTCGAACACGGTGATGTCGTGGCGGCGGTTCAGCAGGTAGGCGCAGGTGAGCCCGGCGATACCGCTGCCAATTACGGCGATTTTCATATCGGGTCCCGCTGCGGTGGGTTCTTGCGCACCATGCGTTTGCCGATCGCCAATTGCGCGCGGGCGGGCAGTTTCGACAGCGGCCACAGCGCGGCCATGAACAGTCCGGGGAAGGCAATTTCCAGCGGACGGTCCTTGAGTTTGGCGAAGATGTGCCGCGCCGCTTTATCCGCAGGCCAGCTCAGCGGCATCGGGAAATCGTTCCTCTCGGTCAGCGGCGTTTCGACAAAACCCGGGCTGATGATGGTGACTTCAATGCCTTCATCCGCCAGATCGATGCGCAGCGATTCGAATAGGTAACGCAGCCCGGCCTTCGATGCGCCGTAGGCTTCGGCCCGTGGCAGCGGCAGGTAAGTCACCGAGCTGGCCATGCCGACCAGATGCGGCGCGGTGCCTTTGCGCAACAGCGGCAGGGCGGCTTCGATGCAATAGCTGCTGGCGAGCAGATTGGTGCGTACCACGTGCTCGATGATCGAGGAATCGAACTGGCGCGCGTCGACATATTCACAGGTGCCGGCGTTGAGAATCACGCTGTCCAGCGAACCCCAGGCCTCGGCGATCTGCTCACCGATTTCACGCACGGTCTGACTGTTGGTCAGATCGCCGGGCACCACCAGCACCTGGCCCGGGTAACGCTGGGACAAAACTTTGAGCGGCGCGGCCGAGCGCGAGCTGACCGCCAGGTGTGCGCCGCTTTTCAGAATGTCCTCACACAAGGCTGCACCGATGCCACTGCTGGCGCCGGTCAACCAATACCGCCGTGGAGGTGTACGACTCATCCCATTCTCCTTTTCAGCCAGGCAATCGCCCGGCCCAATATTGGCAAGTGTTCATACAGCAGCGCCCCGGCATCGAAATAATCCCGATGGCGATAAACCTTGTCGCGCCAGAGCAGGTGCGAGCAGCCACCGACCCTGATTTCCCGACCGTTGGCCAGGCGCGGATGGCGATAACTCATGACCCAGCGCAGGTAACCCTCACCTTCGCGGATCTGGTCAAAGCCGTGAAAATCGAAACGCAGATCGCTGACGTTGGCGTACAGCTCACTGAAGTAATCCCGCAGTTGTGGCAGGCCCTGAACTTCGTGCAGCGGATCGGTGAAATGAATGTCGTCGCTGTACAGCTCTCCGAGGCGATGCAGGTTGTCTTTGTTCAACCCGCAAAACTCGCGGGCGAAGCTGCGCAGGAATTCACTCATCGCTGCCGCCCACAGGCTGGCGCGACGGCAGGTTCTTGAACGCCGTCAGCGCACGCTCGCGTGAGGCGCTGAGGTTGACGATCGGGGCCGGATAATCGGCCACGCCGAACAGTCCTCCGGCTGCCGCCGGATTGTGCACTTCCTTCTTGTTGAGCCCGGCCAGTTCCGGCAACCAGTGCTTGATGAACACGCCTTCGGCATCAAATTTTTCCGACTGGCTCAACGGGTTGAAGATACGGAAGTACGGCGCCGAGTCGGTGCCGGTCGATGAGCTCCACTGCCAGCCACCGTTGTTGGCCGCCAGGTCGCCGTCGATCAGGTGGCGCATGAAAAAGCGTTCGCCCTCGCGCCAGTCGATCAACAGATTTTTGGTCAGGAACATCGCCACGACCATGCGCAGGCGATTGTGCATCCAGCCGGTTTCGAGCAATTGGCGCATCGCCGCGTCGATGATCGGCAGTCCGGTGCGTGCCTCCTGCCAGGCCTTGAGTTCTTCCGGCGCATCGCGCCAGGCCAGCGCTTCGGTTTCCGGGCGGAAGGCGCGATGCCGGGAGACGCGTGGGTAGCCGACCAGAATGTGTTTATAGAACTCGCGCCACAGCAGCTCGTTGATCCAGGTCACTGCGCCGACTTTGCCGCTTTCGAACTCGCCCTGATTGCTTTGCAGTGCAGCGTGCAAGCACTGGCGTGGCGAGATCACCCCGGCGGCGAGGTACGCCGACAATTGGCTGGTGCCGGGTTTGGCCGGGAAATCGCGTTCGCTGCGGTAGTAGTCGATCTGCGCGTCGGTGAAGGTGTCGAGGCGGCGCCGCGCCTCTTGCTCGCCGGCCGGCCACAAGGCGCGCAGGGATTCGCTCGGCGTGGCGAAGCCTTTGACCGCCTCCGGAATTGCGTCACTTTCGATACCCAGCGCGGCCTGTTTGCCCGGTGCCTTTACAAGTGCAGGCATCGAGCGATGCAGGCGCTCGTAGCAGACCTTGCGAAACTGACTGAACACCTGGAAGTAGGTGCCGGTCTTGGTCAGGATCGTGCCGGGTTTGAACAGCAACTGATCCAGATAGCTGTGGAACTCGATGCCCTCGGCCCGCATCGTTTCGGCCACGGCTTCATCGCGGCGGCTTTCGTGGACGCCGTATTCCTCGTTGACGTGCACCGCCTCGATCTTCAATTGCCGGCACAGCTTGAGCAGTTCTGCTGGCGCCTGATCCCAGTGCGGCGCGCTGCGAATCAACAGCGGAATGTTCAGCGCGCCGAGGCTCTGGCTCAGTTCGCGCAAATTGCGTAGCCAGAAATCCACTTTGCACGGCGCATCGTCGTGCTCCAGCCATTGCTGCGGACTCAACAGATACACTGCCACAGTCGGGCCGCGCGCTGCGGCGGCCGCGAGGGCGGTGTTGTCATGTTGGCGCAGGTCGCTGCGCAGCCAGATCAGTTGCATGTGATTAAACCCATCATCAAATCAATCCGCGCTCGAGCAGCGCCTGGTGTGCGGCAAGCGGATCTTCAGCCAGGAACAGATCGGCAGTCTGGGCGGTGCGTGCGGACAACTCGGTGTGGTGAATGTGCACCGTGGGGCCAGCAATCAAGGTCGGGCAGTTGACGTTCGCCAACAGCTTGGGCAGCTGCGCCAGTTGCATGGCTTTGCTCGAATACAGCAGCACGCCACGGGCTTGCAGATGCTCGACGGTCAGCGCCAGTTCACCGGCCGGCAGTGGCCAGTCGAACACTTGCACCGGGCAATCGGCACTGCTGATCAGCCATGCGCACAGCCACAGATGTGGCTCCAGCGGCAGGTCGGAATGATTGATCAACAGCAGCGGCGCCGAATGCAGCTGGCGGTTGTTATGGTAAATGCGTGCGCCGAATTTGCTGCGCAACCAGGAAAAGAAAAACGTCCGTTCCATCTGTGCGCCGAACTGGCCCTGCCAGCGCTGTTCGAGCTCGGCCAGCAACGGCATCAGCAATTGCTCGCACAGCGTCCGTGGCGGATACAAGGCAATGGCCTGATTGACGCTGTCATCCAGCGCGCGCTCATTGAGCGAGGTGACCGCCGACAGCAACGTCTGATGCAGACGCTGCCAATCGTTTTCCACGGTTTCCGTGAAGGCCTGCGGCGCATCGAGCAGTGGCTTGACCTGGCTGACCGCAACGCCACGGTTGAGCCAGGTAAGGATGGCCATGATCCGCTGCACATGTTCAGCGCTATACAGTCGATGGCCCTTGGGCGTGCGCTGGGGCACCACCAACCCATAGCGACGTTCCCACGCGCGCAGGGTGATGGCGTTGACGCCGGTCTGCCGCGCGACTTCGCGAATCGGCAACCAGCCCTCGTCGAGGGCTTTCTTGAAGTCGGCGCCGAGGTCTTCCCGGGCGCTGCTGTCGGTTTTATCGTTCATTAGATCGCGTTTCGCAGACTGAGGTTTTCCGGGTGCGGCTGCAGGTAAACCTGCTGCGCGATGTACGGGTCCGGATGGAGTCGAAAGTGGTGTTTGAGCAGCGTCAACGGCACCACCAGCGGCACGATGCCCTGGCGATACTGGCCGATGATCTGCTGCATTTCCTGTTTGTCTTCGGCGCTCAGCGATTGTTTCAAATAACCGCTGAGGTGCAGCAGCACGTTGCAATGGGTGCCGCGCGTGGCGCATTTCTTCAGCGCGGCCATCAGCTCGCTGAAGTAGCGCGGGCCGAGCTCGGCGGGATCGCTGTCAGCCATATTGCCGAGCATCTTGCCGAGGTTTTTGTATTGCAGCGGGTTGTGCGCCATCAGCAGGTACTTGTAGCGCGAATGGAACTCGGTAAGGGCGCGGCGGCTCAGGCCCTCGGCGAGCACTTGCTGCCAGGCGCTGTAGGCCAGGACGCGGGTGATGAAGTTTTCCCGCAGCACCGGATCGTTGAGGCGCCCGGCTTCTTCCACCGGCAGATCCGGATGTTGGGCACAGAATGCCTGCGCATAGATGCCGCGTCCGCCACCGTTCACTGGCGCGCCGTTGTCGTGATAGACCTTGACCCGTTCCAGCCCGCAGGAGGGCGACTGCTGCATGAAGATGTAGCCGGACAGGTCCTGCAACTCGGCGGCCATTTTCTCGCCGTACTCGGCCAGTGGCCTGGTGACGTTGATGGTCCGGTCGACGGTGCCGACGGCCTCGGGTTGTTCAGGGTCGCCGACCAGCCGGATCGGCTCACGGGGAATGCCCATGCCGATGGCGACTTCCGGGCACAGCGGGACGAAATCGAAATATTCGGTGAGGGTACGGCTGCATAGCCGCGATTCCTTGTGCCCACCGTTGTAGCGCACTTCTTCGCCCAACAGGCAGGCGCTGATGGCGATCTTCGGCTTGGACAGGGAAGCAGTAGACATGAGCACCTCGAATCTATACCTGTACAGAGAGTTATCGCTGTACAACTTTTCCTCAGCATAGATCGATGGATGTACAAGTCAAATGATTTGTATAAGATTTTTGTGCGGCGTTGATCTGTGGGAGCGAGCCTGCTCGCGAAAGCAGTGGGGCAGTCGACGAATTCGAATCTGATACAGCGCTTTCGCGAGCAGGCTCGCCACCGCAAGGGAAATCTATTTCCAGCCGAGTAACCAGTGCTCGCTGTCTTTCAGCACCTGCCAATCGAGTCGCTCGCTACGCTGGGTCAGCACCGCCTGCAATTCAACTTCCAGCACCGTACCTTCCTCGTCGCGGATCAGTTCGGTGACCAGAAAATGTTTTTCGCGATTTTGCGGATGGGCTGCTGTCCACTTCGACAGCAGCAATTTGCGCGGATTGATACGATTCATTGCAGGTGTTCGTGCAAGCGACGTGCAGCCTCCTGACCACTGAGCCAGGCGCCTTCAACGCGGCCCGACAGGCACCAGTCGCCACAGGCGTACAGGCCCAGATCGACATCAGCCAGTGTGGTCCATTCATGGCCGGTGGCGGGGCGGGCGTAGAGCCAGCGGTGGGCGAGGCTGAAGGTCGGCGCAGGCATGGCGCTGTGCAGCAGTTCGGCGAAAGCACCGTGCAGATGCTCGATCACCGCCTCCTTGGAGAGGTCGATGTGTTGCCGGCTCCAGGCGCTGGTTGCATGCAGCACCCACGTGTCGAGAGTGCTGTCGCGCCCGGGTTTGCTGCGGTTGCGCGCCAGCCAGTCGAGCGGGCTGTCCTGTACGAAGCAGCCTTCGATTGGCGTATCCAGCGGGGTTTCGAAGGCGAGAGCGACGGCCCAGGTCGGCTCCATTTTCACCCCGGCCGCGACGCCGGCAAGTTTCGGTGCGGCGGCCAGCAACGCGGTGGCTTGCGGTGCCGGTGTGGCGATCACCACATGGCTGAAGGGGCCGTGGGTGCAGCCATCGGCGTCCTGCAGATGCCAGTGCTCTTCACCGCGATAGACCTCGGTGATGCGGCAGGCAAACTGCACGTCCAGGCCATCGAGCAGGCCACGGGTGATGGCGCTCATGCGCGGCGTGCCGACCCAGCGGGTCTGCTCGTCCGGCGACATGTTCAGTTGGCCGCCCTGGAAGGTGTACAGCTGCGGCGCCCACTCGGCGGCCCAGCCCTGGCTCTGCCAGCGCTGCACTTCGGTGACGAAGCGCCGGTCACGCGCGGTGAAGTATTGAGCGCCCAAGTCCAGCGAGCCGGCGTCGCTGCGCTTGCTCGACATGCGCCCGCCGCTGCCGCGGCTTTTATCGAACAGTTGAACGGTATGCCCGGTCTCTGTCAGAGCCTGAGCGGCGGAGAGCCCGGCGATGCCGGTGCCGATGATTGCGATAGGTACAGTCATAGGGGCCTCGTTTACCTTTCTGTACAGACTACGCCGTCGATCAAACCTGTACAATTCTGTTTTTTGGTATAACTTCTAGCGTTCTCGTTCTGACAGCTTGGCCTATTGTTAAACCATAGAGCCTGCCCGATCGAAAAGATCCCTGCCTATAAAAATAGACTAGTGATCCGGGTTAAACGCCACGCGAGGAAGATGTCATGCACATATTGCTGACCGGCGGTACTGGTTTGATCGGACGTCAGCTCTGCCGGCATTGGCTGGAGCAGGGCCATCGGCTGACGGTGTGGAGTCGCCGCGCGGAAAAAGTCGCGCAGATCTGCGGCGCGCAAGTGCGCGGAATTTCGCGTCTGGAGGACCTCGGCGAAGAGCCGCTGGATGTGATCGTCAATCTCGCCGGTGCGCCGATTGCCGACCGCCCCTGGACTCATCGCCGTAAGGCGTTGCTGTGGAGCAGCCGCATCACCCTGACGGAAACGCTGCTGGCGTGGCTGGAAACTCGCGCGCAGAAACCGGCGCTGCTGATTTCCGGCTCGGCGATCGGCTGGTACGGCGACGCTGGCGAACGCGAGTTGACTGAAGAATCACCGCCCGGCATCGACGACTTCGCCAGTCAGTTGTGTATCGCTTGGGAAGAGACCGCGCTGCGTGCCGAGAACCTCGGCATCCGCGTGGTGCTGGTGCGAACCGGTCTGGTGCTGTCGGCCGAGGGCGGCTTTTTGTCGCGGCTGTTGCTGCCGTTCAAGCTCGGGCTCGGCGGGCCTTTGGGCAATGGTCGGCAGTGGATGCCATGGATCCATATCGACGATCAAATCGCCCTGATTGATTTTCTTCTGCACCGGAATCAGGCGAGCGGTCCTTATAATGCCTGCGCGCCGAAACCTGTGCGCAACCGCGAATTTGCCAAGACCCTGGGCAGTGTGTTGCACCGCCCGGCGTTCATGCCGATGCCGACCCTG
Source organism: Pseudomonas sp. Sample_21 (assembly GCF_004307525.1). Taxonomy (NCBI): domain Bacteria; kingdom Pseudomonadati; phylum Pseudomonadota; class Gammaproteobacteria; order Pseudomonadales; family Pseudomonadaceae; genus Pseudomonas; species Pseudomonas sp. Sample_21. The sequence continues at coordinate 52,526 of NZ_RCNZ01000088.1, forward strand.
GCGCTGAAAGTCATGCTCGGCGAGCTCTCTCTGTTATTGCTTGGCGGCCAGCGCGCGACGCCGGCACGCTTGCTCGAAGCGGGGTTCAGCTTCCGCTTTACGGATTTACGCGCGGCTCTGGATGATCTCTCCAGCCGCCTCTGAAATAGGACGTTGCATGACCGATCACGCTTTGCTTCTGGTCAACCTGGGCTCTCCGGCCTCCACCTCGGTGGCCGATGTGCGCAGCTACCTCAATCAATTTCTGATGGACCCCTACGTGATCGACCTGCCATGGCCGCTGCGGCGGTTGCTGGTGTCGCTGATCCTGATCAAGCGTCCCGAACAATCGGCACACGCCTATGCCTCGATCTGGTGGGAAGAGGGCTCGCCGCTGGTGGTGCTCAGCCGCCGCTTGCAGGAGCAGATGACCCGGGCGTGGAAACACGGCCCGGTGGATTTGGCGATGCGTTATGGCGAGCCGTCGATCGAAACCTGTCTGCTGCGTCTGGTCAAAGCGGGACATAAGAAGATTACGCTGGCGCCGCTGTACCCACAGTTCGCCGACAGCACCACGACCACGGTGATCGAAGAAGCCCGACGCGTGCTGCGCGAGATGAAGCTCGATGTGCAGTTGTCGATCTTGCAACCGTTCTACGATCAGCCGGAATACATCGAAGCACTGGCCGCCAGTGCGCGTCCGCATCTACAGCAGGATTACGATCATCTGCTGCTGAGCTTTCACGGCTTGCCTGAGCGGCATCTGAGCAAACTCGACCCGACGGGCAATCACTGCCTCAAGGGCGCCGATTGCTGCCAGAGCGCCTCGCCGGCGGTATTGGCAACCTGTTATCGCGCGCAGTGTTTCCGTACCGCCGCCGCCTTCGCCAAAAGCATGGGCCTGGCGGACGGCAAATGGTCGGTGTCGTTTCAGTCACGCCTGGGCCGGGCGAAATGGATCGAGCCGTACACCGAAGCGCGGCTGGATGAACTGGCCAAAAGCGGGGCGAAAAAGATTCTGGTGATGTGCCCGGCGTTCGTCGCCGATTGCATCGAGACGCTGGAAGAGATTGGTGATCGCGGTAGGGAACAGTTCCGCGAAGCGGGGGGCGAGGAGTTGGTGCTGGTGCCGTGCCTGAACGACGACCCGCAATGGGCCAAGGCGCTGGCCACGCTCTGCGAAAGAGCGCCGCTGGCCCTCTGAGCAAGCCCGCTCACACAGTGATCGTTCCCACGCTCTGCGTGGGAATGCAGCCCGTGACGCTCCGCGTCACTGGACGCGGATCGTCTCTTGAGGCATCCCCACGCGGAGCGTGGGAACGATCATTGCGGGGGGTTAAATCAGTGGCTCATCCGCCTTCTTGTTCTTCCACCCATCATTGCCCGGCAGGATCAGGTTCAGCGCAATCGCCACCACCGCGCACAGCGCGATGCCTTTGAGGCCGAAGTCATCAGGACCGGTGCCGGTGCCGACCAGCACACCGCCAATGCCGAACACCAGCGTCACCGAAACAATCACCAGGTTGCGCGCTTCGCCCAGGTCGATCTTGTGACGGATCAGGGTGTTCATGCCCACCGCTGCGATCGATCCGAACAAGAGACAAAGAATCCCGCCCATTACCGGTACCGGAATGCTCTGCAGCAGCGCGCCGAACTTGCCGATGAACGCCAGGGTGATGGCGAAGATCGCCGCCCAGGTCATGATTTTCGGGTTGTAGTTCTTGGTCAGCATCACCGCGCCGGTCACTTCGGCGTAAGTGGTGTTGGGCGGGCCACCGAACAGGCCGGCAGCAGTGGTGGCGATGCCGTCACCGAGCAGGGTGCGATGCAGGCCCGGCTTTTTCAGGTAATCGCGACCGGTCACGCTACCCACGGCAATCACGCCGCCGATGTGCTCGATCGCCGGGGCCAGCGCCACCGGAACAATGAACAGAATCGCCTGCCAGTTGAACTCCGGCGCGGTGAAGTGCGGCAGGGCGAACCATGGCGCTGCAGCAATTTTCGCCGTGTCGACCACGCCGAAATAGAACGACATGGCAAAACCCACCAGCACGCCGGAAATGATCGGCACCAGACGGAAGATGCCCTTGCCGAACACCGCCACGATCAGCGTGGTCAGCAGCGCCGGCATGGAAATCATCATCGCCGTCTGATAGTGAATCAGCTCGGTGCCGTCGCCGGCCTTGCCCATCGCCATGTTTGCGGCAATCGGCGCCATGGCCAGGCCGATGGAGATGATCACCGGACCAATCACCACCGGTGGCAGCAAACGGTCAATGAAGCCGGTGCCTTTGATCTTCACGGCGAGGCCGAGGAAGGTGTAGACGAAACCGGCCGCCATTACCCCGCCCATGGTCGCGGCAAGACCGAACTGGCCCTTGGCGAGAATGATCGGCGTGATGAAGGCGAAGCTCGACGCGAGGAACACCGGCACCTGTCGCCCGGTGACGATCTGGAACAGAATCGTCCCCAGACCCGCGGTGAACAGTGCCACGTTCGGGTCCAGGCCGGTGATCAGCGGCATCAGCACCAGGGCACCGAAGGCCACGAACAGCATCTGCGCACCGGACAGCACCGTGCGCCAGAGCGGATCGTTGAACTCTTGCTGCATGGTCACGCGTCCTTCTGCTTGGTGCCGAAGATCTTGTCACCAGCATCGCCAAGCCCAGGAATGATGTAGCCGTGCTCGTTCAAACGTTCATCGATGGACGCGGTGTAGATGGTCACGTCCGGGTGCGCTTGTTCGACGGCAGCAATGCCTTCCGGCGCGGCCACCAGGACCATGGCACGGATGTCGCGGCAACCGGCCTTTTTCAGCAGATCGATGGTGGCAACCATGGAGCTGCCGGTGGCTAGCATCGGGTCGATGATCATCGCCAGGCGCTCGTCGATTTCCGGTACCAGTTTTTCCAGATAGGTGTGCGCTTGCAGGGTTTCTTCGTTGCGGGCAACGCCCACAGCGGAGACCTTGGCGCCCGGGATCAGGCTGAGCACGCCTTCGAGCATGCCGATACCGGCACGCAGGATCGGCACGACGGTGATCTTCTTGCCGGCGATCTTCTCCACCGACACGGTGCCGCACCAGCCGGCAATGTCGTAGGATTCGAGCGGCAGATCTTTTGTAGCTTCATAGGTCAACAGGGCGCCGACTTCCTGAGCGAGCTCGCGGAAATTCTTGGTGCTGATGTCAGCGCGGCGCATCAGGCCGAGTTTATGACGGATCAGCGGATGGCGGATCTCGAGGATGGGCATGGGAAAGGCTCCGGCGGCGGGCAAAAAAACCGGCCTAGATTAATCTATCCGAGGGTGATGTCCTATAGGACATTCTGTACGTTAGTCCATAAGAGCTTGATTCGACCTCGCGGGATGCGTACCTTTGCCCGCTTTTCCAATTCCGCCAACCCCCTGGAGAGCGCCATGTCCGCTGATCTCGAGCATATCCGTCAAATCATGCGAGAGGCTGACTGCCTGTACACCGAGTCTGAAGTCGAGGCGGCCATCGCCCGCGTCGGTGCACAAATCAACGAACAACTGGCTGACAGCAATCCGGTGGTGTTCTGCGTGATGAACGGCGGCCTGATCTTCTCCGGCAAACTGCTGACGCATCTGCAATTCCCGCTGGAAGCGTCCTACCTGCACGCGACCCGTTATCGCAACGAAACCAGCGGCGGCGACCTGTTCTGGAAAGCCAAGCCGGAAGTCTCGTTCATCGACCGCGACGTGCTGATCATCGACGACATCCTCGATGAAGGTCACACCTTGGGCGCGATCATCGACTTCTGCAAACACGCTGGCGCACGCAAAGTGCACACCGCCGTGCTGATCGACAAGGACCACGACCGTAAGGCACGTCCTGACCTGAAAGCCGATTTCGTCGGCCTGCCATGCATCGACCGCTACATCTTCGGTTATGGCATGGACTACAAGGGCTACTGGCGCAACGCCAACGGGATTTACGCCGTTAAAGGCATGTAAGAACCTGCATTGCCCCCTGTGGGAGCGAGCCTGCTCGCGAAGGCTTCGTGTCAGTCAGCATCATTGAAAACTGACACACCGCTTTCGCGAGCAGGCTCGCTCCCACAGTTGTTTTTGTGTGTGCTGATCCTTGCGCGACAGCCATGCTAGAGTGCTCGGCCCCGCCCCCCGGAGCCTGTCATGCGCCTCTTGATCCGCAGTCTCGCCGCCCTGTTGCTGTCCCTCAGCCTGCCGCTGTCCGCTGCGCCGATGCACAGCCAGTTCCTGCCGCCGGACGATCTGACCCTGCGCGACGCTGAACCCGAGCAGCAGCAACTGCTGCAGGTCAGCGAGTATTCGGTGGTGGTCGGTGCGCAGCGCCAGTCCAATCAGCAGCCGATTCCGGTCACCTCGTCCTTGTTGATACGCCTCAAGGGCAAGTCTCTGAACAAGGGCGCGAGCATTTCTCAGGTGCTGGTGAGTTTCGACGGCGAGAGCAAAAGCCTGAAAAAGCCGGCCTACGATGACAAAAGCAAAACCCTGACGCTGTTCTATCCGCTCGCTCAGTACCGCGTGGTGATGGATCTGCTGCGCAACGACACGGTGTATGTACAGTTCCTCAGTTATGCCAATGGCCATATCTGGGCCGATTTGCACACCGGGGCGATTCGTCCGCGTTGAGCCGGGCGGTCGGGCAGGGGTAAACTGCCCGCCCCGTGTCATGTCTGCGAGCTGGAGTCGGCAATGCGTAAAGATAAGAAACAAGTGATTGGTGACGAGATCGGCGATGAGCAGATCAAGCTGTTCCTCGATTTTGAGCCGGTCGACGCCACTTCGCCGTCGCTGCACAAACTGATCAAGGCCTACCGCGGTTTGCGCATCGATGACTTCGAGCGCTTTCTGGGCTTCTTTGTTGCGGCGGGTTATGACGTCGATGGCGAGGATGAGCAGGGCAACACTTTCGTCAAATTGATCAAGGATCATCGCAACGCTGGCGACTACATCGAATTGATCAAGAAGGCTCGCACCTGAGGCCACCTCACTACAAAGGTTTGTAAGCCAGGATTATTGGTTCTTGCCTGGCCATAAAAAACGCCCCGCACTCAAGGAGTACGGGGCGTTTTTTATGCCGCAAGATCAAGCGAAGCTTGGTGTCTCGCTGCTTTCTTCAACCAGTTCCAGGGCGATGTTGTTCTGCGTGTTGATCTTGCGATACAGCGCAGCATCGGTTTCCAGAACCTTTTCACGGGCCGGGAAGATCTCCGCCAGTTTGCTTGCCCACTCGCCGGACGCCTTGGCCGGGAAGCATTTTTCGATCAGTTCGAGCATGATCGAAACGGTCACCGACGCGCCTGGCGAAGCGCCGAGCAGGGCAGCGAGGGAGCCGTCTTTCGCGGCGACCAGTTCGGTACCGAACTGCAGGATGCCGCCCTTTTTCGGATCCTTCTTGATGATCTGCACCCGTTGGCCGGCCACTTCCAGGCGCCAGTCTTCGGCTTTCGCCTGCGGGTAGAAACGGCGCAGGGATTCCAGACGCTGTTCCATCGACTGCATCACTTCGCTGACCAGGTACTTGGTCAGGTCCATGTTGTTTTTCGCCACCGCCAGCATCGGCCCGATGTTGCCAGCGCGCACCGACATCGGCAGGTCCATGAAGGAGCCATGCTTGAGGAACTTGGTGGTGAAACCGGCGTATGGCCCGAACAGCAGGGATTTCTTGCCGTCGACGACGCGAGTGTCGAGGTGCGGCACCGACATCGGTGGCGAACCCACGGCCGCTTGGCTGTAGACCTTGGCCTGGTGGTGCTTGACCACTTCCGGGTTGTCGCAACGCAGCCACTGGCCACTGATCGGGAAGCCGCCGAAGCCTTTGCTTTCTTCGATACCCGAAGCCTGCAGCAACGGCAGGGCCGCGCCACCGGCACCGAGGAAGACAAACTTTGCGTCGACTTCGCGGGTGTTGCCGTTGTTGACGTCCTTGATGCTGACGGTCCAGCCGGCGCCGTTACGCTTGAGGCCGGTCACGCGCTTGCAGTATTTGACCTGGGTGTCCGGAGCACTGCTCAAATGCTTGAGCAACTGATTGGTCAGGGCGCCGAAGTTGACGTCGGTGCCGTTCATCACGCGGGTGGCGGCGAGGACTTCGTCGGGCGAGCGGCCCGGCATCATCAGCGGCATCCACTCGGCCATCTTGCCTTTGTCTTCGGTGTACTCCATGTCGGCAAACGCGTGGTGCTTGCTCAGGACATTGAAGCGCTCCTTGAGGAACGACACACCGCTTTCGCCCTGAACGAAACTCAGGTGCGGAACCGGGCTGATGAAGGATTTGCACGAGCCGAACGTGCCTTTTTTGGTCAGGTACGACCAGAACTGCTTCGACACCTCGAACTGGGTGTTGATGTGCACGGCTTTCTTGATGTCGACGCTGCCATCGGCAGCCTGCGGAGTGTAGTTCAGCTCGCACAGGCCGGCGTGACCGGTACCGGCGTTGTTCCACGGATTGGAACTCTCGGCGGCGCCGGAATCCATCAGCTCGACGACTTCCAGCTTGATCGCGGGGTCGAGCTCTTTGAGCAGTACGGCCAGGGTGGCACTCATGATGCCGGCCCCTACCAGAACTACGTCGACTGCTTCGTTATGCGCCATTTAACGCGTCTCCCAAATCTGCAGCACCAAATTGTCGGCATGGCTGCCAGGCGTTCCAGGGCAGGTCAGTGGGCCCGGGCTATCCGTGGTCAGGTGGGCCATGTCCGAATCTTCGCAATTTTTCGCAACTTCGACGGATGCGTGCGGCCTGGTTTCAAGCGTTCCATGAACGCATTTTGACGCAGGGCTGGCAATTCGACTTATGGTCGAGTCATCCGTTTTCGTGCAACCAAATCCGTAGCGGACAGGCTTCAGGCTCCGATGTTCGAGGTATACCCGGTCCTGTGTCGTTGGGCTGTTTCAGACGCTAATGGTGCATGTTCAGACGCAAAACTATTCATTTGCTCGCCACACTCTTGTGAAGTTGTGAAAACCCGTTTTTTTCACGCTCTTTTGAAGACGTGAACCTCAAAAAAGGGCTGCCTTGGCCTGGCACCTGCCCGCTAGGGCAAAACAACGCGGTGGCCGAGCGAATGACAGCTCTGCAGATTCGCGAAAAGCGGGTTTTTGCCGGAAGAACAGGCAAGCGCGCCAACTTCACTCGATCTGTGTGGGCGGCTCTCTGTGGGCGATTTTGATGTCGATGCATGCGCATTGACGCTGTTGCGGGGCCCGATCAGGAGACGTCCTTATAATCGGGGGGAGATTGTAGCGAAGAAATGCGCGTAGTTGCTCGTGTTTAATGACTTTTATTAGGCATCCGGTCAGATGCTCAACTGCACCTGACCCCGTGCGCGCATTTGTCGCGGTACGACCCGGGCGCTGGCGGGCAGCGGCTGGTTCAACCAGGTCAGGCGGATTTCTTCAATTTCCACCCAGCCGTCGCCCATCGGTTGCAGGCTGCACTGCTTGAAGGCTTGGCAACGGCCGTTGCGGTCAAGAAGGGCAAAGCTGCGATGCAGCGGGCGTGGGGCGAACAGCGAGATCAGATAACGCATGGCAGAGTTCCTTGAAAGAGGACTGCTTTGAAGCTTGTCGGCAAGCCATGACGCCGCGGTGTATGGACGGTGAAGAATGTGTGACAGGAACCGCTTTCGGCGGGGCGTGTCAGACATTGCAGTATTCACTGTGCGGCGCTGGTTACGCGCAGTGGCCCACCGCTATACTGCCGGCCTGTTTGTGCCTGATTCTGGAGAGAAGAGCATGTTGCAACGCCTGTTGTTCGGTTTGATCACTGTCGCCGGTTTGACCCTCGCCGGCTGCGCCCACAGCCCGCAACAACTGAATCCGGAGCCGAAGCTGACCACGCAACTGCCAGCGGTCGGTCGCGGCCAGCCTGTCATCGTGCGTGTGGTCGACGGTCGTCCGTCGCCAACCCTCGGCACCCGTGGCGGTCTGTACCCGGAAACCAGCGCCATCACCGTACAGCGCGAGCAGATCCTGCCCAAGCTGCAGGCCCAGGCCGAAGCCGCCGTACGCCTGCTCGGCTTCACCCCGACCACTAACGCACCCAACGCGCCGCAGCTGACCGTGACCCTGGCCGAGCTGAAATACCAGTCGCCGAAAGAAGGCATGTACGTGACCGAAGCGACCATCGGCGCGACCTTCCGCTCCGACGTGCAGAACGCCAACCGCCGTTACAGCGGCCGTTACGGTGCGTCGCTGGACCAGCGCTTCGGCATGGCGCCGAATCAGGAGACCAATACCAAACTGGTCAGCGATGTATTGAGTGACGCACTGACGCGTCTGTTCAAGGACCCGACCGTGGGTCAGGTGCTCGCTGAGTAAGTTTGCAGCGAATGTGAAAAAGCCCGGGGCCAGTGATGGTTCCGGGCTTTTTTGTGGATCTGAGATTTGTGTCGTATGGGAAATCGATTCCCCTCACCCCAGCCCTCTCCCGAGGGAGAGGGAGCCGATCGCGTGTGCTTCAAAACCTGAGTTCGGCGCGGTATCTCAAGTCGGCGTATCTACCGCAAACACCTCGTTCAGTCCCCTCTCCCCAAGGAGAGGGAGCCGATCGCGTGTGCTTCAAAACCTGAATTCGGCGCGGTATCTCATGTCGGCGTATCTACCGCAAACACCTCGGTCAGTCCCCTCTCCCTCTGGGAGAGGGCTAGGGTGAGGGTGCTTTTGACGTTCAGGCAGCCTGGGAATAGAAATCAAGCACGCTCACGCCGGTCAGCAAATCGGTTTCGGGCAAGTCCGCATGCTGATGCCCGCCCAGCGCGCAATACACCAGCCAGTGCCGGTCCTGCACGTTGAAGGCGAGGCTGCCGACCAGGCTTTGCTGGTCGTCGTAAGGAGTGATGAGGTACAGGCGATCCTGGTTTTCCGCGTGCAGCATGTCGCATTCCATTCGGGTTTCGAGGCGCGCAGGGTGAAGCATCCACGTGACGATGCCATGACACAGGACAGCCATCGGTCGATTGTCATGTTATTTGTCGCAAAGGCTGGGGCAGGGCGTCAGGGTTTGGGTAGAATCCGCGCCGCGGTCGTCGGTCTGGCGTCTGCCACACCGGTTAAGTTCGAGGTCTGTGATGTCGCTGCACTTGATGACGCTGTTTACCGCCCATCCCGCCAAGTTGATCAACCTGCTGGCCTTGCTCCTGGCCTTTCCGGGCAGCTGGCTGCTGCACGCGACCCGCCGCCGAGAGCAGCGCGCCCAGGCCAGTCTGGCGGCACAGCGCCAGGCGCAGCCCAATGCCGAGCCGATGCTCGATTGGGCGACGTTGCGCATGAACCGGTTTTTCTATCGCTTCGGATTTGCTTGCCTGGGGCTTGCGTTGATCGTCTCCTGGATCAGCACCCGCTTTTAAAAGCAAAAGATCGCAGCCTTCGGCAGCTCCTACAGGATGTACATCATTCCCATGTAGGAGCTGCCGAAGGCTGCGATCTTTTGATCTTGCTGTTGCTTTACAGCGGCAATCCAGCCTTGACCCGATACTGGTTGCGCACCGGCGTCGCATATTGCAGCACCAGGTACTGCCGATGCTCAGCGGGGCAGGCGTCCAGTCGGCTTTGCCATTCATCCTGCGCCTTGGCCAGTTCGTCAGCCGGGAACACCTCGGCCGCCGTCGGCACATTCAGTTGCGGATCGGCATCCGCCCACTGTGCGTACGCCAGGTAATGCACCGGGAACAACCGGTAGCCGCCGAGAATCTGCTTGTCCATTTCGATCGCCAATTGCTTGGTGTCTTCGAACACCTCGGTGATCGGTGCGGCAAAGTTCACGTGCACCCGGCCCTTGTAGCCGGTGATGCCCTTGGCGATGCTCACGTCATCCTCGCCCGGCGCTTTGGCGTAGGTGCCGGTGGTGGCGCGGATGTAGAGTTCGCGGGCCTTGGCCTGGTCGCAAGGGTCGTACTCATAGCTGATCGACACTGGCGTCACGTTGAGCGAGCGGATCACTTCGCCGAACGGCTCGTCCTTGCGGCTCATGTGGAACATCTTGAGGATCGCCGACTCGGTGCGGTCGTCGCCGTCCTTCGCCCGACCTTCAGCCTGAGCAATCCAGATCGACGCGCAATCGTTGCGTATCGAGTGATTGATGTACGCCGACAGCAATTGATACGCCGCCATTTTCTCGCGACGGCCGGTGATCGAACGGTGGACGATGAAGCTCTTGTTCAAGCGCATCAGGTCACTGACAAACGGCTTCTGCAGCAGGTTGTCGCCAATCGCGATGCGCGGCGTCGGCAGGCCGGCGTGGTACACGGCGTAATTGACGAAGGCCGGGTCCATGACGATATCGCGGTGGTTGGCGATGAACAGGTAGGCGCTGCCGGACTTGAATTGCTCGACACCGGTATACGTCACGCCGTCGGTGGCGCGCTCGATGGTGTGGTCGACGTAGAACTCGACTTTGTCCTGTAAGGTAGCCACGGAATTCACGCCGGCAAACTCACGACGCAGCCGATGGGCTATAAGAGGTTTGAGCATCCAGCCGAAGGCACCGGCAAAACGTGGGAAGCGGAAGTGGGTGAGGATATCTAGAAACGCCTTGTCGCCGAGCAGCCTTGCCAGTACCGCAGGTACTTCGCTGTCGTCGTAAGGTCGGATGGCATCGAATTCGCCCATCATGCTCTCTTGTTGGAAACGGCTAGGGTAAGTAAAGGGTTTGATCGAAAACCCGCGGGGCACGGTCTGAAAAGTAGTCAGACAAAAATAGCCCTGCAAATAGACCGGCGATTATACGCACAAGTCACTGGGGAGACCGCGATGCTGGAAAATGCACTGTATGAATGTCCGTATTGCGGTGAGGAAGTCGAGACCACTCTGGATTTGTCCGGTGGGGATCAAACGTATATCGAAGACTGCCAGGTGTGCTGTCGTCCGATCACCTTTGTCCTGCAGGTGCATGAAGAAGAGTGGCATCTGGAAGTCTTCAGCGAAAACGAGTGAGGGCCGCGTATGCAGCGCATCTACGAACCGGCGAACCTGATGGAGGGCGAAATGCTCAAGGGCATGCTTGCCACTGAGGGGATCGAGGCGCATCTGATTGGCCGTGATCTGGTGGGCGGTGCGGGTGAATTGCCGATCTTCGGCCTGCTCTGGCTGTCGGTGGATAACGATCAGGCCGAATACGCCCGCGAGTTGATCACCGCGTACAATGCCGCGCTGCCGCTGCCCGGCGACGAACCGGAAAGCTTTCCCGGCACGCTGGTCTGTTAGGCTGGCCTTCGTTTTATTCAGAGTCGTGTTGCCCCATGTGTGGACGTTATGCCCTGTTTCGCTGGAACCGCGAGTTCGCGGCCCTGCCAGGTTTTCCCGCCGATCAGCAGGCGCAGTGGAACATTTCCCCGAATGATTCGGTGTTGATGCTGCGTGCCGAAGAAGATGGCCAGCGCACGCTGGCCCGTGCGCGCTGGGGCCTGACGCCGCCGTGGCTGACCGATCTGTCGAAGACCCCGGCCCATGCCCGCGCCGAAACCGTCGCTGAACAACCGATGTTTCGTGAGGCCTTGCGCTTGCGTCGCTGCCTGCTGCCGGCCAACGGCTTTTACGAATGGCGCGGCACCCAGCGCAAGCGGCCTTACTGGTTGACGCCGGGGGAGGGCTCGTCGTTGTTTTTCGCGGCGATCTGGGAAGCGTATCCAGTGCAGGAACAGGTCTGGCTGAGCACGGCAGTGATTACTCAGTCGGCGGCGAGTCAGCGGCGGCCGTTGATTCTTGATGAAGCGGGGCAGGCTGCCTGGCTTGATCCTGAAACGCCGATGCATGTCTTGCAGGGATTGCTCGCCAGCGAACCGGCGGCGCTGCGCGAGCGGGTGTTGGCGAATCTGGTGAATGATCCGAAGTTGAACGGGCCGGAGTGTTTGACCCCGGCTTGATTTGCGTGGATCAAAAGCCCCTCACCCCAGCCCTCTCCCGGAGGGAGAGGGAGCCGAATGGGGGATGCTTGAGAGGTACACCGACCTGAACGATCTGTTGTGAATCCATAATCGACTGTTTTTTTCAGGTCGATGTATAGCGCAAGACATCGCGGTCGGTCCCCTCTCCCGGAGGGAGAGGGCTAGGGTGAGGGGCTCTTGATCTTTCAAACCTTGAACTGATTGATCAACCGCCGCTGCTGTTCCGCCAGTTTGGTCAACCCGGCGCTCGCCGAGCTCGATTCATCCGCACCGCCGGCCACTTCATTCGCCACCTGACCGATGTTGATCACATTGCGGTTGATGTCGTCGGCCACTGCGCTTTGCTCTTCTGCCGCACTGGCGATCTGCGTGTTCATGTCGTTGATCACCGACACCGCCTGGGTGATCGTCTCCAGCGCTTCGGCCGCTTTCGCCGCGTGCTGCACGCTTTCGTCGGTGCGGTTCTGGCTGTCTTCCATCACGCGCACGACATCGCGCGTGCCCTGTTGCAACTGCTGGATCATGCTCTGGATTTCTTCGGTGGCCTTCTGGGTTTTCTGCGCCAGATTGCGCACTTCATCCGCAACCACGGCGAAACCGCGACCCTGCTCGCCGGCGCGCGCGGCTTCGATTGCCGCGTTCAGTGCCAGCAGGTTGGTCTGTTCGGCGATGCCGCGAATGGCGGTGAGGATAGCGTTGATGTTTTCGCTGTCCTTGGCCAGCGTCTGCACCACCTCGACAGCCTTGCCGATTTCCACCGCCAGTACGCCAATCGAATTCGAGGTGTCGCGGACGATCTGCATGCCCTGGCTGGCGGCCTGGTCGGCGTGGCTTGCCGCTTGTGCGGCCTGGGTGGCGTTGCGCGCCACGTCCTGGGCGGTGGCGGTCATTTCCTGCACCGCAGTCGCCACCTGATCGATTTCGGCCATTTGTTTCTGCACGCCGATGTTGGTGCGAATGGCGATGTCGGCGGTGTGTTCCGAAGAATCGCTGACGCTCTGCACCGAGGTCACCACTTGCGTAATCATCGCCTGCAACTTGGCGAGGAAGGTGTTGAAGCCTTTGGCAATCGAGCCCAGTTCATCGCTGCGGTCGCTGCTCAAGCGCCGGGTCAGATCGCCTTCGCCCTGAGCGATGTCATCGAGCATGGCGACCATTTGTTTGAGTGGCCGCGCGATGCCGTGGCCCACCAGCCAGATCACCAGCAGGCCGATGCCGGCGATGATCAGGCCGACCATGGCCATGCCGAAGGTGTCGGATTTGCGCTGGGCATCAAGGTCGGCCTGGAGGTTTTGCAGATCGGCCATGACGGCGTTGAGCGGCAGTTGCAGCATCAGCGTCCAGCGCGCGTCGGTCTGGCCGATGCCGAACGGCAGGTACAGCTCGATACGACCCTTGGCCTGATTCACCGAATAGGTGACCTCGTCGCGCTTGAGGTTGGCGAGATTGCTGGCCTGTTCGGCGTCGAGGATGTCGCTGACTTTTTCACCGAATTTGCTCGAGTCCTTGGTGTAGGCAACGATCCGCCCGTTGCCGCCGACCAGAGCCATTTCACCGGCGCCGCTGTAAAGCTTCTGGTTGGCGGCGAGCAGCATGTCCTGAATGAAGTTCACCGAAAGGTCGGCGCCTACGATGCCCTGGAACGCGCCGTTGACCATGATCGGTTCGATGAACGAGGCGAGCATGACGATCTTGTCACCGACCTTGTACGGTGCCGGGTCGATCACGCAGGGTTTCTTCGTCTCTTTCGAGCACAGGTAGTACTCGCTGGCGCGTATGCCGGTGGACAAGGTTTTCTGGTCGTCGACATCGGCCAGTTTGTCCACGCCCAGGCTGCCGTCGGTATTGCGGAACCACCACGGCAAAAAGCGCCCGGTGGCCGGGTCGATACCGACCACGGCGCTGCCGATGTAGGCCGCGTCATTGTGGTCCAGTGCGTTTTTTTCCCAGCCGATGTAGGTGCCGAGAATCTTCGGGTTCTTTTCGACGTTTTCCTTGATCAGGCTGATCAGTTGTTCGCGGCTGACGCTCAGGCGCGGCTGGCCATCGGTGCCGGTTGTGCCGAGCAGGGCGTTGACCCGTACCAGACCGCCGGCAATCAGCAGCGGCGCTTCGAGTTCGCGCTGGATCTGGCTGACCTGGGTCTGCGCCAGCGAGGTCAGGCGCTGTTCGATGACTTGCTCGAACTGCGCCTGGGTGCGCTGTTGCACCATTTCTTGCGTGCGAGCGCCGGAGAACAGCGCGTACAGCACCAGCGCCGCGACCACGCTGAGAACGATGGCGCCGGCCAGGGCGGCGACGGAAAACTGGATCGACTTGAACTTCATGGTAGCTCCGCACGCAAGAGGACAATCTGCGAGGGATTTATCGGCGGGGTGGGCGCGGCCATGAGAGACGCTGGTCGGAATCGCCGCGCGATGTCGCTGATGGATCGGTGCACGGCGGATTCAATGCGCGTTGAGGAATTTCCAGCCAGACTTGCGGCCTTAGGTGGATGTACGCGCAATGCGTCCGTTGTATCTGGCGCCGATACAATTAGCCGCCTAGGATACGCCTCAGGTTTTCAGGGAGCTTTTGAATGAACAAGACATTAGTGGTAAGTGCTTTGAGCGCAGCGCTGTTGCTGGCCGGTTGTCAGTCGGTCAACACCACCAGCGGCGGTGCCGTGGGCGTGGAGCGCAAGCAGTACATGTTCAGCATGCTGTCCTCGCAAGAGGTCGATCAGATGTACGCGCAGTCGTATCAGAAGACCGTCGGCGAGGCGTCGAGCAAAGGTGTGCTGGACAAGACCAGCCCTGAAGCCAAGCGCGTGCAGACCATCGCCAACCGCTTGATCGCCCAGGCGCCAACCTTCCGCCCGGACGCGGCGCAGTGGCAATGGGAAGTCAATCTGATCAAGAGCGATGAGCTCAACGCCAACTGCGGTCCCGGCGGCAAGATCATCTTCTACACCGGACTGATCGACAGTCTGAAACTCACCGACGATGAAATCGCTGCGGTCATGGGCCATGAAATCGCCCACGCCCTGCGCGAGCACGGTCGTGAAGCGATGTCCAAAGCCTATGGCATGGAAATGGCCAAGCAGGGCGCCGGTGCCTTGTTCGGTCTGGGCCAGGACAGCCTGGCCCTGGCCGACACCGTGGCCAACTACGGCATGACCTTGCCCAACAGCCGCGCCAACGAAAACGAAGCCGACCTGATCGGCCTGGAACTGGCCGCCCGCGCCGGCTACAACCCGAACGCGGCGATCACCCTGTGGGACAAGATGAGCAAGGCTTCCGAAGGCGCGCCACCGGAATTCATGAGCACTCACCCGGCATCGAGCAGCCGCATTGCTGCGTTGCAGGCAGCGATTCCGAAGGTGATGCCGCTGTACGAAAAAGCCCCGAAGTCCTGAGCCAATGATCGTTCCCACGCTCTGCGTGGGAATGCAGCCCGGGTCGCTCTGCGTCCCATTGGAACGCGGAGCGTCCCTTGAGGCATTCCCACGCAGAGCGTGGGAACGATCCTTCATCGGGGATAAATCCCCTCACCACAGGTTTTGGGTAGTTCAGTAGACGGGGTTAAACCCAGCCGCTGCTCTGCATCGCTTTATAAACCGCAACAATCGCCAGAATCATGAACGCCGAAGCCGCGAGGCGGCGGATCAGGGTCAGCGGCAGTTTCTCTGCAGCAAAGTTACCCGCCAGGACCACCGGCACGTTGGCAATCAGCATGCCCACGGTGGTGCCGATAATCACCAGCCACAGTTCCGGATATTGCGCGGCGAGCATCACCGTGGCGATCTGCGTCTTGTCGCCGATTTCCGCGAGGAAGAACGCGATCAGCGTGGTCAGGAAAGGCCCGAACTTGCGCGCCGTGCTGGCTTCGTCGTCATCCATTTTGTCCGGGACCAGGGTCCACAGCGCCGTGGCGGCGAAGCTGGCGGCGAGGATCCAGTGCAGGACGGCGTCGGAGAAGAAACTGCCGACCCAGGCACCTACCGCACCGGCTGCTGCGTGGTTGGCCAAAGTCGCGGCGACAATCCCGGCAATGATCGGCCAGGGTTTGCGAAAGCGAGCGGCGAGAATCAGCGCGAGCAGTTGCGTCTTGTCGCCGATTTCGGCCAAGGCAACGATTGCGGTGGGAACGAGTAGCGAGTCCAGCATCAGGGATTTCCTAAGGGGCGGGTCGACACGGCTATGACACGTACAGCCTTCCCGCCCCGGGTAAGGTGTGCGTGTCATAGGTCTTGTCAAACCCTGCGATCCGTCTGATGCGGACGCTTGGGTCGCATACGCCATGATCTGAGGATCAAGTATGTTGACGTATGCCGGACGAGCTTGGCGCTCGTGGGAGACTACTCCCCTAGGACGGAGCGGATTCTGCCTAGGCAAATCCGATTGGGCAAGAACAAATTTTCAGCCGCGCTTGGCCCGGTAGATCCGGAAACCATTGCCTTCAGCCTTGATCGCACACACGCCCAGGTGCTCCTCGATCAACGGCTGATACTTGAGGAAGCTGTTCGCCACAAGGCGCAGTTCGCCACCGTTTTTCAGATGTTTCGCCGCTTTTCGCAGCAGGTTCTCCGTTGCGAAATAATCGGTGTGCACGCCGACATGGAATGGTGGATTGCTCAGAATCGCGCTCAAACCCATCGGCGCGGCGTCGATGCCGTCGCCGGTCAGCACTTCGGCTTCCAGGCCATTGGCAGCCAGGGTCAGACGGCTGCTGGCGGCGGCGAATGCGTCAACATCCAGCAACGTCACCTGATTGTGCGGATAGCGACGTTTCACCGCAGCCCCGAGCACGCCGGCGCCGCAACCGAAATCGAGCAGATGGCCGCTCGGCAGTTTGTCCAGATGCTCCAGCAGCAGGGCGCTGCCGCGATCCAGGCGCCCATGGCTGAACACGCCCGGCAGGCTGATGACTTTCAACGGCCCTTCGGCCAGCGGCAGTTCGTAAGTCTGCGCCAGGCTTTCCAGCGGTTTCGCTTCAGGCGCATTGGCCACGGTGACTTGCCAGAGCTGGCAGTGGCGAGCGCTGTCGAGTTTGCGTGGCTTGCCGAACGGATTGAGCTGCTTGGATGCGCCTTCGATGCCGCTGCGTTTTTCCCCGACCAGAAACACCTCACGCCCGGCCAGACGCGACGCCACGGCGTTAAGAATGTAATCGGTGAGGTCCTTGGATTTGGGCAGGAACACCACAGCGCTGTCGAACTCGCGCTCCGGGACATTCACGCCGAACTGGCTGCGGCCTTCGAAACGTGCGTCCAGTGCGGCTTGATCGCCAGCGTGCCAGCACCAGCCGAACGCGTTGGGCAAGCGCCCGAGCAAATCATCGGCGGGCAGGCCGGCCAACAGCAGCGAACCCTGGAATAACTCGGCCTGACGAAGCAGTACTTCACTGCGCGGATCCATAACTGCTCCTTGAAAAAAAGTGCCGCAGTTTATCAACTGACGACACGCAGCGCCTCACCGCTGAAGAACGCCTGGGCGTTTTCGCTCAGTTGCCCGACGATACGCTGGCGCGCCTCGCGACTGCCCCAAGCGTTATGCGGGGTGACGATCAGGCGCGGGATATCGGCGGCGAGCAGCGGATTGCCCTGGGTCGGTGGCTCGACACTCAACACATCGGTCGCCGCACCGCCGAGGTGGCCGCTGCGCAAAGCGTCGGCCAGCGCTTGCTCGTCGATCAAGCCGCCACGAGCGGTATTGACCACAAATGCGCCGGGCTTCATCGCGGCCAGCTCGCCGGCGCCGATGAAGTTCCGGGTGTGCTCGTTGAGCGGGCAGTGCAGGGTCAGGGCGTCGATCTGCGGCAGCAGTTCTTCCAGCGGCAGGCGATCCGGCCGAGCCGGGCGCCCCGGAATCTGCCCAAGCAACACACGCATGCCAAACGCTTCGGCCAGTCGCGCCACGGCGCCGCCGAGTTCGCCATGGCCGAGCAGGCCGAGGGTTTTGCCTTGCAGTTCGACGATCGGGTAGTCGAGCACACAGAACTGTTTCGCCTGTTGCCAGCGGCCTTCGCCCACTGCTTGCTGATAGTCGGCCAGGCGCGTAGCGAGGTTGAGCAACAGCATGATCGTGTGTTGCGCCACCGACGGCGTGCCGTAAGCCTGGCAATTGCACACAGTGATGCCGTGGGCGCGGGCGGCAGTGAGGTCGACATTGTTGGTGCCGGTGGCGCTGATCAGGATCAGTTTCAGTTGCGGGTTGGCAGCCATCGCGGCCGCGTCGATCACGACCTTGTTGGTGATCGCCACACTGGCGCCGTGCAGGCGTTCGCTGACCTGTTCCGGCAGAGTCTGGGCGAACAGCTGCAAGTCGCTGAAGCATTCGCGCAACGGACCGAGGTCCAGATCGCCGAGATCCAGCGAAGGGTGATCAAGGAATACCGCGCGGCGCGTGTTCGTCATCAACTGTACCTTTTGTGCTGTGAGCGGAGGGCGTACTCTGCCGAGCCTACCAGATGAAACAAATCGTTACGCTGATCCCGCAGCGGACACATAACCCCGTGGCGAGGGGATTTAGCGAAACGTCGCACCGCCCCGATCGGCTGCGCAGCAGTCGCAAAATCATTGCCTG
This sequence comes from Pseudomonas sp. Sample_21, assembly GCF_004307525.1. Taxonomy (NCBI): domain Bacteria; kingdom Pseudomonadati; phylum Pseudomonadota; class Gammaproteobacteria; order Pseudomonadales; family Pseudomonadaceae; genus Pseudomonas; species Pseudomonas sp. Sample_21. Next base: position 70,962 of record NZ_RCNZ01000088.1, read on the forward strand.
CGGGCCAGACAGAAATTTTTGGGGTGCTTCGCAACCCAACGGGGATAAATCCCCTCGCCACAGGACTGTGTTCTTTACAGATTTTTTATTGACCAAGCTGCCCCAAAGGAGCCCCCATGTACTGGACCGAGTTCTTGACCGTTGCCCTGATCCATCTGCTCGCCGTGGCCAGCCCCGGACCGGACTTTGCCGTGGTCGTGCGCGAGAGCGTGACCCATGGGCGTCGCGCCGGCACCTGGACCGCGCTGGGCGTGGGCTCGGCGATTTTCCTGCATGTCGGCTATTCGTTGCTCGGCATCGGTCTGATCGTGTCGCAGTCGATCGTGCTGTTCAACGCGATGAAGTGGGCGGCGGCGGCTTACCTGCTGTACATCGGCTTCAAGGCCTTGCGCGCGCAACCGGCGAAAACCGTCACCGATGACTTGCACCGGGAAACCGGCGTACGCACCGCGCGGGGCGCGTTCACCTCAGGCTTCGTCACCAACGGCCTGAACCCGAAAGCCACGCTGTTTTTCCTCTCGCTGTTCACCGTGGTGATCAACCCGCACACGCCGCTGGCGGTGCAGGCCGGTTACGGCGTTTACCTGGCGGTGGCGACGGCGATCTGGTTCTGCCTGGTGGCGATGCTGTTCAGCCAACAACGGGTGCGCGCCGGCTTCGCCCGCATGGGCCACTGGTTCGACCGCACCATGGGCGCCGTGCTGATTGCTCTCGGCGTGAAAATCGCGTTCACCGAGATGCATTGAGAACTGGAACACATCAATCCCTGTGGGAGCGAGCCTGCTCGCGAAAGCGCCAGTCCAGTCACCAAAAATGTCACTGACCCTACGCCTTCGCGAGCAGGCTCGCTCCCACCGGTCGTGGTTTCTTCTAATTCGGCCCGAAATGCTGGCGCAAAGCTAGCATTTGTACGGCTCTGCAAATCATTCCTTTGGCTGATTTGACTGTCATGCAGGCGCACTAGAGTACGAATCTCTCCGCCAACACCGTGCAGTCAGAAAAGGGATTCTTATGTTGCAGACTCGGGTCATTCCGCCGGCCGATGGGGCCTACCAGTATCCATTGCTGATCAAACGGCTGCTGATGTCCGGCGCCCGTTACGAGAAAACCCGCGAAATCATCTACCGCGACCAGTTGCGCTACAGCTATCCGACCCTGATCGAGCGGGTTGCGCGGCTGGCCAACGTGCTGACGGCTGCCGGCGTCAAGGCTGGTGACACCGTGGCGGTGATGGACTGGGACAGCCACCGTTATCTGGAATGCATGTTCGCCATTCCGATGATCGGCGCGGTGATCCACACCATCAACGTGCGCCTGTCGCCGGAGCAGATCCTCTACACCATGAACCACGCCGAAGACCGCTTCGTGCTGGTCAACAGCGAGTTCTTCGGGCTGTATCAGGCCATCGCGCCGCAGCTGACCACGGTGGAGAAAACCCTGCTGCTGAGCGATCTGCCGGAGAAAACCGCAGAGCTGCCGAACCTCGTCGGCGAATATGAGCAACTGCTGGCCGCTGCGAGTGCGCAATACGATTTCCAAGACTTCGACGAAAACTCGGTGGCCACCACGTTCTACACAACCGGCACCACGGGCAATCCGAAAGGCGTGTATTTCACCCACCGGCAACTGGTGCTACACACCATCGGCGTGGCGACGATCATGGGTTCGATCGACAGCGTACGGCTGCTCGGTACCAACGATGTGTACATGCCGATCACGCCGATGTTCCATGTCCATGCCTGGGGTTTGCCTTACGTGGCGACCATGCTCGGGCTCAAGCAGGTTTATCCGGGGCGTTACGATCCGGAGTATCTGGTGGAGTTGTGGCGCAAGGAGAAGGTCACCTTTTCCCATTGCGTGCCGACCATCCTGCAGATGCTGCTCAACGCCAAAGCCGCGCAGGGCGCCGACTTTGGCGGCTGGAAAATCGTCATCGGCGGCAGCGCGCTCAATCGCAGCCTCTATGAAAACGCCAAGGCCCGAGGCATTCAACTGACGGCCGCGTACGGCATGTCGGAAACCGGGCCGCTGGTGTCCTGCGCGCACCTCAACGACGAATTGATGGCCGGCAGCGAAGACGAGCGCACCACTTACCGGATCAAGGCTGGCGTGCCGGGGCCACTGGTCGAAGCGGCGATTGTCGACGGCGAGGGCAATTTCCTTCCGGCCGACGGCGAAACCCAGGGCGAACTGGTGCTGCGCGCGCCATGGCTGACCGAAGGTTATTTCAACGAGCCGCAGAAGGGCGCCGAGCTCTGGGCCGGTGGCTGGTTGCACACCGGTGACGTCGCCACGCTCGACAGTATGGGCGTGATCGATATTCGTGATCGCATCAAGGACGTGATCAAGACCGGCGGCGAGTGGATCTCCTCACTCGACCTCGAAGACCTCATCAGCAGGCATGCGGCGGTACGCGAAGTAGCAGTGGTGGGCATCGCCGATCCGCAGTGGGGCGAGCGTCCGTTTGCCTTGCTGGTGGTCCGCGAAGGGCAGGTGATTGGCGCACGGGAACTGAAGGAACACCTCAAGCCGTTCGTCGAGCTGGGGCACCTGAGCAAGTGGGCGATCCCCAGTCAGATCGCCCTTGTTACCGAAATTCCCAAGACCAGTGTCGGCAAGCTCGACAAGAAGCGCATCCGCCTCGACATCACCGAATGGCAGGCCAACAACAGCACCTTCCTTTCGACACTTTAAGTGGCTGCTGGCGCGCCGAAACCGGCGCGCCAGACCCACCAAGCAAGCGCTTGGCTTGTGAAATCGAAAAAATCAGCCATCCTTGCCGTGCCGACGTGTGTCGGACTGGCGAAAGGACTGTTCCAGAGTGGTTGGCGGCTGCAAATCACACTTTAGAGGGATCAAGCACTACCACCCGCTGGCTATAGTCCGCTCAAGGACTTTTTGAAAACGGAGCACACGCACTGAACGGGGCGAGCAACTCTGGAACGATTTCGGGCAGCCCTGGCGCCCGGTCCTCCACAGCGTTTTTAAAAGTACTCACTGCCATAACAATAATGCACATGGAGTAGCGTCGATGACCTCAGTAAACCAGTTCTGGCGCCGGGCGAAACTGCCTCTGGCGGTCAGTCTTGCCTCCTCGCTCGCCGGGCCTGCATTCGGCGTCAGTTTCAACGTCGGTGAAATCGAAGGCCAGTTCGACTCGTCCCTGTCGATCGGTGCCAGTTGGTCTACTCAGAGCCCGAACAAGAATCTTATTGGCGTCAACAACGGCGGCCGTGGCCTGTCGCAGACTTCAGATGATGGGCACGCCAACTTCAAGAGCGGCGAAACCTTCTCGAAGATCTTCAAGGGCATCCATGACCTCGAACTGAAATACGGCGACACCGGCGTGTTCGTCCGTGGCAAGTACTGGTACGACTTCGAACTGAAGGACGAGAGCCGCGAGTTCAAGGACATCAGCGACAGCAACCGCAAAGAGGGCGCCAAGTCCTCCGGCGGGCAGATCCTCGATGCCTTCGTCTACCACAACTACGCGATCGCCGATCAGCCGGGTTCCGTGCGTCTGGGCAAGCAGGTAGTGAGCTGGGGTGAAAGTACCTTCATCGGCGGCGGCATCAACTCGATCAACCCGATCGACGTCTCCGCGTTCCGTCGTCCGGGCGCCGAGATCAAGGAAGGCCTGATCCCGGTCAACATGTTCTACGTGTCGCAGAGCCTCACCGATAACCTCTCGGCCGAAGCGTTCTACCAACTGGAATGGGATCAGACCGTCGTCGACAACTGCGGCACCTTCTTCTCCCAGCCAGACATCGTTGCCGACGGTTGCGACAACAATTTGCGCGTACTGAACAAGCGTTCGCAGATTCCGGCGATCGCTTTGGGGCCGTTGGCCGCCAACGGTGTGAACGTCGACCAAGAAGGCGTGCTGGTGCGCCGTGGGCCGGACCGTGACGCGCGTGACAGCGGTCAGTGGGGCGCGTCCCTCAAATACATGTTCGAGCCACTCGACACCGAGTTCGGCGCCTACTTCATGAACTACCACAGCCGTGCGCCGATTTTCAGCGCCACCGGCGCACCGCAGTCGGTCTACAACACTGCCGCCGCGCTGCCGGGGCCGTTTGCCGCACTCGCACCGCTGCTGGTTGCGGGCAACTCCAATTACTTCATCGAATACCCGGAAGACATTCGTCTCTACGGTCTGAGCTTCTCCACCACCCTGCCTACCGGTACGGCGTGGAGCGGTGAGATCAGCTACCGTCCGAACGCGCCGGTACAACTGAACTCCACCGACATCCTGTTTGCCGGCGTGCGTCCGCTGGGCGGCGCGCTGACCAACGCTTCGCTGCTGACCGGCGTGCCGGGTCAGGATCTGCATGGCTATGAGCGCAAGGAAATCACCCAGATCCAGACGACCTTCACGCACTTCTTCGATCAGGTCATGGGCGCCAGCCGTCTGACCCTCGTCGGTGAAGTCGGCGCGACCTACGTCGGTGGCCTGGAAAGCCGTTCCGACAAGCGCTATGGCCGTGACCCGGTCTACGGTCCGGGCGAGTTGCCGGCCACTGGCGGTATCGATACCTGCGCCAACATCCTCAACAACAGCACCATCAACGGTGCAGGTCCCGGTTCGCCGCAGAACAACCGCAGCCGCAATTGCGAAAACGACGGTTTCACCACGTCGATGTCGTGGGGCTACCGTGGTCGGGCGATCTGGGAATACAACGACGTGTTTGCCGGTGTGAACCTCAAGCCGAACGTGGCCTGGTCCCACGACGTCAGCGGTTACTCGCCAGGCCCTGGCGGCAACTTCGAGGAAGGTCGCAAAGCGGTCAGCCTGGGCGTCGACGCCGAATACCAGAACACCTACACCGCGAGCCTGGCTTACACCAATTTCTTCGACGGCAAGTACACCACCGTGGATGACCGCGACTTCGTGGCGCTCAGCTTCGGCGTGAACTTCTAAGCACTGCATTTCAGGACGAACGAATTTATGAAAATAACAAAGAGTCTGTTCCACGCCGGTGTTCTGGGCCTGTCGCTGCTGGCGACCAGTGTCATGGCGGCGGTGCCTGCTGCCGAAGCGGACAAACTGGGCAAGAGCCTGACGCCGATGGGCGCGGAAATGGCCGGTAATGCCGACGGTTCGATCCCGGCCTGGAAACCACTGCCGAAGAATGCCGGCAGCGTCGACAGCAAAGGCTTCCTGTCCAACCCTTACGCCAGTGAGCAACCGCTGTTCACCATCACTGCCAAGGATGTCGACAAGTACAAGGACAAGCTTGCCCCGGGCCAGTACGCGATGTTCAAGCGCTATCCGGAAACCTTCAAGATGCCGGTCTATCCGTCCCATCGCGGCGCCACCGTGCCGGATGACGTGTTCGCCGCGATCAAGAAGAACGCCACCAGCACCAACCTGGTGTCCGGCGGCAACGGTCTGGAAAACTTCGATACCGCCGTGCCGTTCCCGATCCCGAAAACCGGCGTGGAAGTGATCTGGAACCACATCACCCGCTATCGCGGCGGCAGCGTGACCCGTCTGGTGACCCAGGCCACGCCGCAACCGAACGGCTCGTACAGCCTGGTGTACTTCCAGGATCAGTTCGTGTTTCGCGACAAGATGAAGGACTACGATCCGGCGAACCCGGGCAACATCCTGTTCTACTTCAAGCAGAAAGTGACCGCGCCGGCGCGTCTGGCCGGTGGCGTACTGCTGGTGCACGAGACGCTCGATCAGGTCAAGGAGCCGCGTTCGGCGTGGGTCTACAACGCCGGTCAGCGTCGTGTGCGCCGTGCACCACAAGTGTCGTATGACGGCCCGGGTACCGCCGCCGACGGCCTGCGTACTTCCGACAACCTCGACATGTACAACGGTGCCCCGGATCGCTACGACTGGAAGCTTGAAGGCAAGAAGGAAATGTACATCGCCTCCGACAGCTACAAGCTCGACGATCCGAAGCTGAAGTACTCGGACATCATCAAGGCCGGCCACATCAATCAGGACCTGGCACGCTACGAGCTGCGCCGCGTCTGGCACGTGGTCGCGACCCTGAAGGAAGGCCAGCGCCACATCTACGCCAAGCGTGACTTCTACATCGACGAGGACACCTGGCAGGCAGCGGTCATCGACCACTATGACGGTCGTGGCCAACTGTGGCGTGTAGCCGAGGCACATGCCGAGAACTACTACGACAAGCAAGTGCCGTGGTACGCCCTCGAAACCCTCTACGACCTGCAGTCCGGCCGCTATCTGGCACTGGGCATGAAGAACGAAGAGAAGCAGGCGTATGACTTTGGCTTCACCGCCACCACCAGCGACTTCACTCCGGCCGCCCTGCGTCAGGATGGTGTTCGCTAAACCTGCGTAAACCCGAGGCCGCATCCTCGTGAAAACGCCCCGACCGGTTCGGGGCGTTTTTGTGTCTGTAGCCTTTTTGTAGCCATTTGTAGCAGTGACCTTCATTACCTCTTCGTTTAAGGCTAGGCTGCGGACATCTGCAACGCCGCCAATCGCCTTCGAACAAGAGCCGGCCATGACTGATCTGTCCCCACTTCCGGGTCCCGCAAGCATCACCGTCGCAGCACTGGACGGGCGTTTTTTCCGCCCGCCGCTGCCTGATGGCTATGTCTTGCGGCCGCGCCTTTGCCAGCGTCTGCAGGCCGGGCTCGGAGGTCGGTTGCTGCTGGTCAGCGCCCCGGCCGGGTTCGGCAAAAGCTCGCTGGCGGTGGAGTTCTGTCAAAGCCTGCCGGCGCATTGGCAAAGTCTCTGGCTGGGCTTGAGCCCACGAGACAGTGATCCCGGACGTTTTCTCGAGCGCTTGCTTGAAGGGCTACAGGACTATTTTCCTGCGTTGGGCGCTGGTGCCCTCGGCCTGTTGAAAATGCGTCAGCGCCATCAACCATTCGCGTTCGAAGAGTGGCTCGACGGTCTGCTCGATGAGCTGGCGCTGCATCTCGATCCTGCTGCACCGCTGCTGCTGGTACTCGACGACTACCACCTTGCCCAGGGGCCGGTGCTGGATCGTTGCCTGCAATTCTTCCTCAATCATCTGCCCGATGGCTTGCTGGTGATGGTCACCAGCCGTCAGCGCCCGGACTGGCATCTGGCGCGTCTGCGCCTGTCGCGGCAGTTGCTCGAGCTGCACGAACAGGATTTGCGCCTGACCCACGACGAAGCCCTGACCTTGCTCGATCGCCACAGCAGCTCACTGCGCGGCGAAGCACTGGAAAGCCTGATCCAGCGCAGCGAAGGCTGGGTCGCCGGTCTGCGCTTCTGGCTGCTGGCGGTGGCCGAGGCGGGCAACGATGCCGCGCTGCCGCAAGCACTGAACGGCGGCGAAGGGCTGATACGCGATTATCTGCTCGAAGAAGTCATCGATTGCCTGCCGGTCGAAGTGCAATCGTTTCTCTACGAAACAGCTCCGCAGGAACGCTTTTGCAGCGAGCTCTGCGACGCCGTCCGCGAAGCCCATGACAGCGCCGAGATCCTGCGCTTTCTCCTCGCTCACCAAGTGTTTCTGGTGCCGCTGGACGAGCACGGTCATTGGTATCGCTATCACCATCTGTTCTCCGACTTGTTGCGCAGCCGGCCGATCGCCCAGGCAATGGTGCCCAACGCCACCCTGCATTTGCGCGCCTGCCGCTGGTTCAATGCGCAAGGCTTGCTCGACGAGGCGGTGGAACAGGCGTTGCGTGCCGGGCATCTCGATGTCGCGGCAAATCTCGTACAGAACCTGTCCGAAGAACAGCTGCTCGCCGAGCAGAACGTCGGCATGCTGCTGCGCTGGAAAATGGACTTGCCCGACAGTCTGCTGATCAGCACGCCACGGCTGATTGTGCTCTACAGCTGGGCGCTGGGGCTGGCCTGTCAGCTCGATGCCGCTGAAGAGCTGGCCAGCCATTTGAGCCGTTTCCTGCCGGCGCCTTCGGCCACTGCGCAGAAATCCATGCTGGCGCAATGGCTGGCGCTGAGCGGGATCATCGCTCGCGGACGCGGCCATCGCGAACTGACCCTGCGCTATGGCAGTGAAGCGCTGGAGAGCCTGCCGGCCAAGCGTTATGGCCAGCGGCTGATGTGCCTGTCGACCCTGTCCAATCTGGCGATCGCCGACGGCGATCTGTGGCGCGCCCGTGGCCTGAACCGCGAATCCCTCGAGCTGGCACAGCGGGTTGGCAATCCATTATTCGAAGCACTCGCGCATTACGACAGGGCGCGGGTTCTGCAATCGCGGGGCGAGATTCTGCGCGCGCTGGATGAAGTGCATCAGGGCCTGGAACGCTTGCGCGGTCTGTCGCCGCAACGACTGTACGCCGTGCGCGCGCGGCTGACGTTGTATGAAGGTTTCCTGCTGGCGATGCGTTTGCAGCCGCAAGCCGCACGTGTGCGTCTGCTGGCCGGGATTGGCGAGGCGCGCGCCTGTCGCGACATCAGCGTGCTGATCGGCCACTGCGTGATTGCCCGCCTCGACGGCGCCAGCGGCGAGTTCGCCAAGGCCTTCGCCGAACTCGCCGAAGCCGAACGTCTGATGCACATCTGGGACGTACCGCCGATTTACTATCTGGCGATGATCACTCTGGTCAAATGCGAGCTGTGGCTGGCTCAGGGCCGGATTGATCTTGCCGAGGCTTGGCTTGCACGATTGGGCCAGACCTACACCGGCGAAAACGCTGCGGCGCCACCGGAGTTTCATCCACAGCTGCCGCTGCATGTGGAACTGCAACAGGCGCTGCTCGATGTGATTCAGGGGCAACCGATGCTTGCCGAAGGGCGCTTGAACGTGTTGCATGAAAACGGCCAGCAGACCGGGCGGCAGTTGCTAAGCGTGATGGCGTTGACGCAGAAGGTAGCGCTGTTGCTGTCCGGTGGGCGCGAGCCCGAGGCGCGCAAAGTGTTGAGTCAGGCCCTGGAAGCAGCGGCCGGCGGCGTCTTCCAGCCCTTCGATGCGCTGCTGAAAAGTCATGCCGACTGGATGCGCGGGCAATTGCAGGCGCTTTCCTGCAACGCCGTCAGCCAGCAATTGCTCACACATTTCCCAACAGCCGCGCCGCGCCCGACCGTGGAAAGCTCCGCTACCGAACAACTCAGCAGCCGTGAACTGGCGGTGCTGCGTCTGATCGCTCAGGGCTGTTCCAATCAGGAAATCAGCGAGCAGTTGTTCATTTCCCTTCACACCGTGAAAACCCACGCCAGCCATATCAACAGCAAGCTCGGGGTTGAGCGGCGTACGCAGGCCGTGGCGCGGGCGAAGGCATTGGGGTTATTGCTCTAGCGACGGTAAAATTCGCCATCGGCCGTTGCCAACGGCGTTGACCCTGTCCAGGATTTTTCCATGACCACGCCCAGCCCTGCGCTTATCCGCGAAACCTTCCCCGTCGGCCCGCTCCAGTGCAACTGCACCATCATCGGCGACCCAATCACCAAAAAAGCCATCGTCGTCGACCCGGGCGGCAACCCGGACCTGATCATGGCGCGCCTCGATGCCCATGGCCTGAAAGTCGTCAGCATCATCCATACCCACGCGCATCTCGATCACTTTCTCGCTTCAGGGCAGATGAAGGAGAAAACCGGTGCGACCCTGCATCTGCACAAGGAAGACCAGTTCCTCTGGGACAACCTCGAAATGCAGTGCCAGATGTTCGGCGTGCCGTACACCCCGGTGCCGTCGCCGGATCGTTGGCTGAGCGATGACGAAGAACTCGCCTGCGGTTGCGGCGTGGCCCTGCACACGCCGGGCCATACACCCGGGTCCATGAGCTTTTGGTTTTCCGAGGCTAAGCTGTTGATAGCCGGCGACACGCTGTTTCGTCGAGGGGTAGGACGTACGGATTTGTGGGGTGGCGATCAGGCGACCATCGTGCGTTCGATCAAGCAGCGGCTGTATACGCTGGACGAGGATGCAACGGTTGTCACCGGGCACGGCCCGGATACGCGTCTGGGTGATGAGATGCGTGAGAACCCGTTTGTGCGTGCCTGAATTTTTTGTCACGGGCAGCGGGCGGAATTTTTAGGCATTGTCATGATCCAACGCCCGCGCAGGTCCATTGATTGATCAGTGGCCGCTGCACCACAGAATGCAAAAAACCAGGAGCTCTCCATGTTCACCACGCGTCGTTTGATTATTGTCGCTACTGCCGTGGCCGTGCTGTCCGGCTGCGCCTCGCCCAATCCGTATGACAATCAGGGTCAGGCCGACGGTGGCTCGCAAGGCATGAGCAAAACCGCCAAATACGGTGGCCTCGGTGCGCTGGCCGGTGCACTCGCCGGTGCCGCCATCGGACACGACAACCGTGGCAAGGGCGCCTTGATCGGCGCTGCCGTGGTCGGTGCCTCCGCAGCAGGCTACGGCTACTACGCCGACCAGCAGGAAAAGAAACTGCGCGCGAGCATGGCCAACACTGGCGTTGAAGTGCAGCGTCAGGGCGATCAGATCAAGCTGATCATGCCGGGCAACATCACCTTCGCCACCGATTCGGCGAACATCGCACCGAGCTTCTACCAGCCTCTGAACAACCTGGCCAACTCGTTGAAAGAGTTCAGCCAGAACCAGATCGAAATCGTCGGCTACACCGACAGCACCGGCAGCCGCCAGCACAACATGGACCTGTCCCAGCGTCGTGCGCAGAGCGTCGCGACCTACCTGACCTCGCAAGGCGTCAGCGGTGCCAACCTGTCAGCCCGTGGCGCCGGCCCGGATAACCCGATTGCCAGTAACGGTGACGTCAACGGCCGCGCGCAGAACCGCCGGGTCGAGGTCAACCTGAAGGCTATTCCGGGTCAGCAGTATGGTGGTCAGCAGCAACAGCCGGGCACGGTGCAGCAGTATCCGTAAGCGATTGCCTGATTGAAGAAATGCCCGGTCCTGTGATTCGGGCATTTTTTTGTGTCATCTGTGCCGGCCCTTTCGCGGGCAAGCCCGCTCCCACAGGTATTGGTGGCGTACCCAAAATCTGTGTTCCACACCTGACCCCTGTGGGAGCGGGCTTGCCCGCGAAGAGGCCAGTGTTGTCACCGCAAAATCAGCCGATACAAAAAAGCCCCCGGACACCAGCATTGTCCGGGGGCTTTTTGTTGGGCGCGAAACCCGATTACTTCTTCAAACCATAATGCTCATCGAGCATGCCAGGGGAATTTGGCGATTTCGGCGCATAGTCACGCGGTGGTTCCTGATCGCGCGGTGGCGTCAGGCGTTCGCGTGGTGCCTGCGCTGCGTCGGCGTGCAGGGCGGCGATCAGGCGCTGGCGGGTCTGCTCGTCCAGGGCCAGACGATTGGCGCCCTCGGCGAGGTGGTCCTGCACTTCCTGATAGCTCTGGGTCAGTTTCTTGACCAGCATCGCGGTGCTGTTGAAGTGGGTGACCACTTCGTTCTGATAACTGTCGAAACGCTCCTGGATATCATCCAGTTGACGCTGCGTACGGCTCGGTGCGGCGTTCGGCGCAACGCGCGCGATCAGGAATCCAATGGCGACACCCACAACCAGGGCAAGAGTCGGTAACAACCAAACTAAGAGCGAGTGTTCCACGAGTCCTTCCTCTATAAACGGCTTTGCTTTACGTTAACGGCTCGAACCTGCGCTGTATACCGCGATTCACTCGCAATAGATTGGCACAGACAATTTGCTAGACGAGTCGACCCGATTCGAGGTCACGGAGTTCCTCCCTTGCTGATGCGTGAAACCCCTGTAGTGATTGACGGCCCTGTCGGCCAAATTGAGGCTTTGTATCTGGATAACGAGCAGCCGCGCGGCATCGCGCTGATCTGCCATCCGAACCCGGTACAGGGCGGCACCATGCTCAACAAGGTCGTCTCGACCCTGCAGCGCACCGCGCGCGACGCAGGCCTGATCACCTTGCGTTTCAACTATCGCGGCGTCGGCGCCAGCCAGGGCACGCACGACATGGGCACCGGCGAAGTCGACGACGCTCAGGCCGCAGCTACATGGCTGCGGGAAAAACACCCGGATCTGCCGCTGACCCTGTTCGGTTTCTCCTTCGGCGGATTTGTTGCAGCAAGTCTCGGCGGCCGTCTCGAAGCCCAGGGCGTCCAGCTTGCACACCTGTTCATGGTTGCCCCGGCGGTGATGCGTCTGGGCGAGCAGGATCAACTGCCGCAGCACGGCGGGTTGACCGTGATCCAGCCGGAAACCGATGAAGTCATCGATCCGCAACTGGTCTACCGGTGGTCGGAACAACTCCAGCGCCCCCATGAGCTGCTGAAAGTGGCAGAATGCGGACACTTTTTTCACGGCAAGCTGACCGATCTCAAAGATCTGCTGCTGCCGCGTCTCTCGAATTGATTGCAGTCTGACAAGCGATTACCCATGACCAACCGTACCCGCATTCTCACCGGCATCACCACCACTGGCACGCCGCACCTGGGCAACTACGCCGGCGCGATTCGCCCGGCAATCCTCGCCAGCCGCGACAGCCAGGCCGATTCGTTCTATTTCCTGGCCGACTACCACGCCCTGATCAAATGCGATGACCCGCTGCGCATCCAGCGCTCGCGTCTGGAAATCGCCGCGACCTGGCTGGCCGGTGGCCTCGATGTCGATCGGGTGACCTTCTACCGCCAGTCCGACATCCCGGAAATTCCCGAGCTGACCTGGCTGCTGACCTGCGTCGCTGCCAAGGGCCTGCTCAACCGCGCGCACGCCTACAAGGCCTCGGTGGACAAGAACGTTGAGACGGGTGAAGACCCGGACGCCGGTATCACCATGGGCCTGTACAGCTATCCGGTGCTGATGGCGGCGGACATTCTGATGTTCAACGCGCACAAGGTGCCGGTCGGTCGCGATCAGATTCAGCACGTGGAAATGGCCCGCGATATCGGTCAGCGTTTCAACCATCTGTTCGGCCAGGGCAGAGAGTTCTTCACCATGCCCGAAGCGCTGATCGAAGAAAGCGTGGCCACCTTGCCGGGCCTCGACGGTCGCAAGATGTCGAAGAGCTACGACAACACCATTCCGCTGTTCTCCAGCGCCAAAGAGATGAAGGACGCGATCTCGCGGATCGTCACCGACTCCAAGGCCCCGGGCGAAGCGAAAGATCCCGATAACTCGCACCTGTTCACTCTGTTCCAGGCCTTCGCCACTCCGGCGCAGGCTGACGAGTTCCGCAGCGAGCTACTCGGTGGTCTGGGCTGGGGTGAAGCGAAGAATCGCCTGTTCCAGTTGCTCGACAACGATCTCGGCGAAGCGCGCGAGAAGTATCACCAGTTGATCGAGCGTCCTGCGGATCTGGAAGACATCCTGCAGATCGGTGCGAAGAAGGCCCGCGCCGTGGCCACGCCGTTCCTCAATGAATTGCGCGAAGCCGTTGGCCTGCGTTCTTTCGTCAATCAGGTTCAGGTCGCCGCGACTACCAAGAAAAAAGCCGCGAAAGCCGCACGTTTCGTCAGCTTCCGCGAGGACGACGGCAGCTTCCGTTTCCGTCTGCTGGCGGCCGATGGCGAGCAATTGCTGCTGTCGCGCAACTTCGCCGACGGCAAAACTGCCGGCCAGGTGACCAAACAGTTGCAGTCCGGCGAGCCGCTGGACGTGCGTATTGAAGAATTGAGCTTCAGCGTCTGGCTGGCCGGTGAGTGCGTGGGCGACAGCCCGGCGTTTGCCGACATCGGTGCGCGGGACGCCGCCATCGAGGCGTTGCGCGTCGCACTGACTCCAGCTCAAGACTGATCGGCGGCACGACCCGACCAAGGGCCGATTGCCATTCCCACAGGCCGTCGCTACAGTGACGGCCCGTTTTTGTTGCCTTGCTAACGAATTATGACGCCCCTAGAACGATATCAAGCTGATCTGAAACGCCCGGACTTCTTCCATGACGCCGCGCAGGAAACTGCTGTGCGTCACTTGCAGCGTCTGTACGACGACTTGATCGCCGCCGACCAGAACAAGCCGGGTTTGCTCGGCAAGCTGTTTGGCAAAAAGGATCAGGCACCGGTCAAGGGCCTGTATTTCTGGGGCGGCGTCGGTCGCGGCAAGACATACCTGGTCGACACCTTCTTCGAAGCGCTGCCGTTCAAGGAAAAGACCCGCACGCACTTCCACCGCTTCATGAAGCGTGTGCACGAAGAAATGAAGACCCTGGGCGGCGAGAAGAACCCGCTGACCATCATCGCCAAGCGCTTCGCGGCCGAGTCGCGGGTGATCTGCTTCGATGAATTCTTCGTCTCCGACATCACTGACGCGATGATCCTCGGCACGCTGATGGAAGAACTGTTCAAGAACGGCGTGACCCTCGTCGCGACGTCGAACATCGTTCCGGACGGCCTGTACAAGGATGGCCTGCAGCGCGCGCGCTTCCTCCCGGCCATCGCGCTGATCAAGCAGAACACCGAGATCGTCAACGTCGACAGCGGCGTCGATTATCGTCTGCGTCACCTCGAGCAAGCCGAGCTGTTCCACTATCCGCTCGACGAAGCCGCGCACGAAAGCCTGCGCAAGAGCTTCAAGGCACTGACGCCGGAGTGCACGGCAGCGGTGGAAAACGATGTGCTGATCATCGAGAACCGCGAAATCCGCGCTCTGCGCACCTGCGACGACGTGGCCTGGTTCGATTTCCGCGAACTGTGTGACGGCCCGCGCAGCCAGAACGACTACATCGAACTGGGCAAGATCTTCCACGCCGTGCTGCTCAGCGGCGTCGAGCAGATGAGCGTCACCACCGACGACATCGCCCGTCGCTTCATCAACATGGTCGACGAGTTCTACGACCGCAACGTCAAACTGATCATTTCTGCCGAAGTCGAGCTGAAGGATCTGTACACCGGCGGACGGCTGACCTTCGAGTTCCAGCGCACGCTGAGCCGACTGCTGGAAATGCAATCTCACGAATTCCTGTCGCGGGCGCACAAGCCTTAAACGGAGTTTCGGCAACGAACAAGGCCTGCGATTGCAGGCCTTTTTTCATGGCGTGGATTCAGCGAGGCATTTGACCAACTGTGCTTGCTGTCGGCAGGCAACCAGAAGCCATAACAGGATTCTCGCTTTGCGCGGGCAGAGAAATCCTGCCATGACGGCGCCTTTGCGCGTGAGATCGATTTCACTGCCGGCGAAGCCATACGTCGCTTGCGCCGTCGCGCCGCAACCGGTGCGGGTGGCAATGATCACCGGGATGTGCCGGGCGATGCCTTCGATGACCTCGGCCCAGTGCGTGGAAACATGGCCTGCACCAAAGCCGGCGATCACCAGGCCGTCGTAACCCGACTCGACTATCTTGTCCAACAGCATACTGTCCGCACCAAGTGATGCTTCCAGCAACGCGATCTTCGGGAGCGTGTCTTGCGGCATCGGCAATACATGGCGCGCAACGGGCGGCTGAAAGTAGCGCGGTGCGCTTTCGACCAACAAGCCGGCAGGACCGGTCAAGGGCGAGGCGAAGGCGTGCATGGCCATTGAATCGACCTTGCGCACGCTATTGGCGCGGTGAATCTCGCCGTTGATAACCACCTGTGCTCCGCGCCCATGACTGCATGTCGCCAACGCAACGCGACCGGCATCCAGCAGGTTTGCCGGACCGTCAGCCCCCGCTTGCATGGCAGAGCGCATGGCGCCAGTCAGCACCAGTGGCTCGTCGTGCGCCCACAGGTAATCGAAGAAAGTGGCGGATTCCTCCAGAGTGTCCGTGCCCTGGATGATGATGACTGCGCCCACGCCTTGGCTGATCTGCGCGTTGGCCCAGTCCAATACGTTCAAGAGGTATTCGAAATCCAGCGAAGCGCTGGGTAACAGACCGAAAGTCTCGACGGTTGCTCGTGCGAGCATATTCAACTCTGGCACGGTGTTCAGCAACGCTTCGCCGGACACCGCCGGAACGACGCCTTGGCCGTCTTGCGTCGATTGCATGCTGACAGTGCCGCCGAGCGCGGCAATGGCCAGTTTTGGCAGTTCCATGTGATACCTCGCGAAGAACCGGCTGTTCTGGAGACGATCCAGAAGCCAGCCGGGGCAGGATAAAGTCAGTGGATGGCGAGCCATCCAACGATTGGCAGGATCAAAAGCGTACTGAGGGCCATCGACAACACATTGCCGATAAAGCCATGCATAAAGCCTGGCAGCCTCTGTGCGAGGGCGCAGGCCACTGGCGGGGCGATCAGGGCGCCGAGCAGCGCACTGGAGATGATCACTTGCCAAGCGCCGCCGAAGGTAAGGATCGCAGCCGGAACAACGGACACCAGCGGCACATAAGTCGGATACCAACCGCGCTCCATCCACTGCCTGCGCCAGATCAACACGCCCAGTGCCGAGGTCAGCGCCTGACCGGCCAGCAGTTGCGGCAGCAGACCGGTGCCGTAGACGGGGCTCATGGGGTTCAACGTGAATGCGAGCAACGCACCGACAATCAGTCCCAGGCTCGCCCATTCATTGCCGAAGAAAGGTGCTTCGGAGAAATCCGCCAAGACCCGGCGCATGCTCCATACCACGCCATAATCCGGCGCCTTGCCGGACTCGGTGACGCTGACTTCCTCGGCAGCCGGCTCGAGCTGCGCTGGTCTCACCAGGCTTGGCACGTAGCGACAAAGCACGAAGGCGCCGATGCTGGCGATGGCCATGCCCGAAACATTGCCAATCACCACGGGCAGACCGAGTGGGTTGCATACGTAATTGACCATCAGCAGGCACAGCGGTGTCACGCACAGTGCGCCCATGATTGCGCCGTTAATGGCAACTTTCCAGCCGGCACCGAACATCAGCACCATGGCCGCAGGCAACGACACGAATGCCGCAAAGGTTGGCTGCCAACTGGTGGCGGTGACAGTCCAGCCCCATAGCAGATTGCTCAGCACCAGGCCCAGCAATGAGCTTGTCACCAGCCACGGCCAGAGCCCGCTGCCGTAACAGATGGTGAAGCCTTGCCAGGCTTTTCCCGTTCGATTCGCCCAATAGCCCAAATATGCACCAGCCAGTAGGCCGATCGAGGCAAACTCGTGTTTATAGAATGCTACCTCGCTGATATCCCCGAGCACCCAGCGCAGCCAGGCAGCAGCGTCGGGAAAGCTCGAGACCATATGGCCGTAATCCGGCCAGCGTGCCGACCACAACGAATGATGGGTGAGCGATAGCCAGGCAATCAATGCGGTCGCACCCAGAATCAGGCCGATGATGGCGCTATCCATCGCGGTTCTGGCCACGATTGTTTTGCGTTGCTTTGCGTGAATGTCCATAGCCCGGCCTCCGGTCAACGCGGCAGGCACGGATGCTGGGTGTAACCGAGCATCCGATCGTAGACATCACAACGTCGATCACGGTGCAGGTCGTTCAGGTCATTCCAGATCGGCGCACTGCGCGAGCTGGTCAAATCGATATCGGCGTAGAGAATCTCCTGCTGATCGGCGGATGCGACCCGGCCGATCGGCCAGCCGTTGGTGCCGGCAATCAAAGAGCATCCCAGGTAGCGAGCACCGCGCTCTTCGCCGATTCTGCTCGCTGCCGCGATAAACACATTGTTGACGTGCGCTGCGGTCATGGTCAGGTACGAGGCCATGCATTTGCCGGCGTCATCGAATAGTGGCGGTGGCGTCCAGACCCAATTGTTCAGACTGCAGATAATGTCCGCGCCCTGCTGGCTGAGGATTCTCGGGACTTCGGGAAACCAGATGTCCCAGCAGATCAGCATGCCGATACGGCCGATCGGCGTTTCGAATACCGGGAAACCACAATCCCCCGCAGTGAACCAGAGCTTCTCGAGATTCCACAGGTGCGCCTTGCGGTATTTGCCAATGAAACCGTCAGGCCCCACCAGCACGGCTGTGTTGTAAAGGCGCGCTCCGTAGCGCTCGGTCAGCCCGGCCACCAGATACACCTGATGTTGGCGAGCAAAATCCTCCCATCGGCTCACGCTCGGCCCCTCCGGAACCGATTCGGCGTGATCGAACGCATCCTGTCGAGTGCGAAAGAAATAACCGGTGTTTGTCAGCTCGGGCAAAACGATGAGGTTGGCACCACCATTGACCGCCTGAAGTGACAACTCCAGGCTGTTGCTCAGATTCGCTGCACGATTTTGCGTACCGACCTGCGGATCGCATTGCACGACCGCGACACGAACGGGGCTGGTTGACTCACTCATTTTTCATGATCCCTTATTGTTGTTTGCACGCCATTGGGTGGCGGAGGAACATAAGAGTCGAGTCAGCAGTGGAAGGTAAGTCGGCGCTTTCCGGTTAGCTTGTAGTACACCTCCTAGGATGATTAAACACATATCGACGGTGCACGCTCAGGACGCCGAATTGCATGACTGAAAGCTTCATGGTCCGGCCTGGTAGTGTGGATAGTCGGTTATCTGGAAGCCGCCATTGAACTGCGCCGAGGTTTTTTCGCAAATATGAATTACAGCATCGATGGCACCGCGAAAGCAGGGCTCGGTCCAGCCGGCATCCACCGAAAACGATTCGCCAGACAAATACAGCCCCGAAACACTGGAATACTCGCGGTTGTATTTCATCAGGCTTACAGCGTCGTAGTAGGCGCCGGGGCGGTAAAGTTTGGCGCACCCCAGTGAGTTCTTATCGGTGATCCAGCGCTGTACGACGGCCTGATTGAGGCCAATGAAAGGCGAGATGCGTTGCCCGATATTGCTGCAGTTCATCAGGATTCGATCAAGTTCTTCGGCACATTTGGCGACCAGTTCCTTGTCGCTGAAACAGCAGAGTTTGGTAGCGTCATCTTCCCAGGTATAACTGAGAAGAATGCAGTCGTAGCTGTAGTGATCGTTATAGCGGTAGGTATAAACATCGTGGATGAAGCTGTCCGTGACGATGGCTTGGGGGATAGCGGTGTTGCCGGACAGAAAGGATTTCTTCAGCGGAGCGAACACCTTGCAGCTGGTTTCCCAATGCGCAGTCTTGTAGGCATTAATCGTTTCGAACGGCAACATTTGTACCGTGAAGTTTTCAAGCCTGATTCGTGTTTCGATCAACCACGAAGGCAGCGTCATGATCACGGAGTCATAATCGCTGAAATTTTCCTGGGCCTGATGGGGGCGACTTTGCTTCCAGTTGTAGTAGACACGGGTTTTACCGCTGTCGAGCTTTTTCAGCCGAGTGACGGCGCTATCGGTCAGCAAACCTTCGCGGTATTGCAGGCTGTGTTCGTGGAAAGACATCGCTGTTTCATCAGGTTTGATGAACATAAGGCTTTCACTCAGCGCCGCGAGACCGAGGTAGCGCGGGCCTTCGAACTGCAGCCCGGTTGAATCGAAAACCGCATTGCTGCGGATATGCGGAGAGTCAGGCAGAGGATCGCCTTTTTCATCTACCCGACCCAGCACCAGTTGCAAGTGACTGCTGAACCCGAATATGGCAGTGCGCAGCGGGTACAGTGCACAGACGTCATAAAATGCGCCCCAGCTGCCGTCACCGATGCCGATGGCATAAAAAATGGCCGATTCCTCTGGCGACATTCCCATCCCGCCAAAATCGCCCGGCGCGTCTTTTTCCCAGCGTTGCAGCACCGGCATGCTCACCAGATCACGGAAGGAAATGGCGTGATACCTGGCGACAATAGCTGCCCACACGGACTCCCATTCCTCGCTCGCATAACTGTCGCAAACGTGCCGGGTCATGCGGTCGGCGAAGGCTCTCCATTTTGCATATACCGCTTGCAGCTCCTCACCGGGAGGGCGAGTCCGACCGTCGGCGTTTTTCCAGATAAGCATTTGCGGCGTAGCCTGCTTCGACAGGCTGCCCTCGCGCAGATAGATGCCGGTTGATTTGACCCACTGGCTGCCGGGGTTGGCAAAGTCTGAAAGGGCCAGGTCGAATATCGTCGCGTAGTAGGCCATCAGCGAACGACCGTCCTTCGGCGATTCTCCTTCGCGATTGAACAAAGGCATACGCATCGCACCCATTTCGAATGGGGTATGGCTGGCCTTGGATTGGGGACTGCCGGGAACGGTCAGGTGCCTGCCGCCGATTCGCGAGGACTGTTCGATCAGCGTGATCTGGGTGAAGCCGCAGCGCAGCAATTCTCTCGCTGCCGTCAGGCCCGTGATGCCTGCGCCGATGATGCAGATCCGATGGCTCGAATCATTCGCTCGGGCGATTCCGCCTGGCTGCTCCAGTAACGCGCGGTAGTCAAAACACAGGTCCGGCGGATTGGGGAAACGGGCTTTCCATTTGCCCTGTGGCGAACGTTTTTTGCGTTTTTCAAGGCCAGGAGCCTGTGAGGGGTAGTTGTAGCTGGAGCCGATGGTCACTGTTGATCTTCCCTGATGCGATGTGCTTGGGAAGTAGTCTGGTCGGCGCAGGCGCGTCCGAACAGTCGTAAAACACAGCCAGACGTTGTTCTGTTTTCGTTCATTTGTGTCGGACGAATCACAGCTTGCACGCCAGTCCCCGTGGGAGGACTACACCCACAGGGACTTCAGTCTGACCGGGGTCAGGCAGCCTGCTGAAACTGCTGCCGATACTGATTCGGCGACAGCTCGGTGTGCTGGCGGAACAGTCGCGCGAAGAAGCTCGCATCGTCGTAACCGACCTCGTAACTGATGGTCTTGATGCTCTTGCGCGTGCCCGAAAGCAGGCCCTTGGCCGTCTCGATGCGCAGGCGCTGCAAGTAGTGCAGCGGTTTGTCGCCGGTGGCGGTCTGGAAGCGGCGCATGAAGTTGCGGATGCTCATGCCGTGCTCGCGGGCGACGTCTTCGAAGCGGAACTTGTCGGCGAAATGTTCTTCGAGCCACTGCTGGATCTGCAGGATGATCACGTCCTGATGCAGCTTCTGCCCGCCGAAACCGATACGTCCCGGCGAATAGCTGCGCTGCACTTCGTAGAGAATGTCGCGGGCCACGGCTTGTGCCACGTTTGCGCCGCAGAAGCGTTCGATCAGATAGATGTACAGATCGCAGGCCGAGGTCGTGCCGCCGGCGCAATAGAGATTGTCGGCGTCGGTCAGGTGCTTGTCCTGATTCAGATAGACCTTTGGAAAGCGCTCGGCGAAGGCATTGAAGAAGCGCCAGTAAGTGGTCGCTTCCTTGCCGTTGAGCAGCCCTGCTTCGGCGAGCCAGAACACTCCGGTGGCTTCGCCGCATAACACCGCGCCGCGCGCATGCTGTTCGCGCAGCCACGGCAGGATTTGCGGGTAACGGCTGCACAGCGTGTCGAAATCGTCCCAGAACGCCGGGAGGATGATCACGTCGGCGTTTTCCAGGCCACCGTCGACCGGCATGACCACGTCGCTGAAGCTTTTTACCGGTTTGCCATCGGGGCTGACCAAGCGAGTTTCGAACGCCGGGGTCAGGCCGTGGCCCAGTTGTTTGCCGTAACGCAGGCTGGCCACATGGAAAAAATCCTTGGCCTGCATGAGGGTGTAAGCGAAAACCCGGTCGATGGCCAGGATGCTGACGCGCCGCAAGGGCGGGGAGACGTGCTTAGACATAATTCAACTTTTGTTTTGTTTTTATAAGGGAAAGTGGTCACCAGACGGCTGGATCGTCTTATTTTTTGTCGGATGTGTCCAGTGTCCCGTAGCAGGAGTCGGGCTTAGTCTCTGAGAGCCGTATCCCTCCAACAACAAAGAAAGGTGCCGCATGATCCCCAGAACCCTGTTTAGCTCCGAGCACGAATTGTTCCGCGACAGCGTGCGAACTTTCCTCGAAAAAGAGGCCGTGCCGTATCACGCGCAGTGGGAGAAGCAGGGGCACATCGATCGCGCGCTGTGGAACAAGGCGGGGGAGGCGGGGATGCTCTGTTCGCATCTGCCGGAAGAGTACGGCGGGCTCGGCGCTGATTTCCTCTACAGCACCGTGGTGATTGAAGAAGTCGGGCGTCTGGGTCTGACCGGTATCGGTTTCTCGCTGCACTCGGACATCGTCGCACCGTACATCCTGCATTACGGCAGCGAGGCGCTGAAACACAAATATCTGCCGAAACTGGTCTCGGGCGAAATGGTCACGGCGATTGCCATGACCGAGCCTGGCGCCGGTTCCGACCTGCAAGGGGTGAAAACCACGGCGGTGCTGGACGGTGAGGAATATGTGATCAACGGCTCGAAAACCTTTATCACCAACGGCTTTCTGGCTGACCTGGTGATCGTGGTGGCCAAGACCGACCCCAAGGCTGGGGCCAAGGGCACCAGCCTGTTTCTGGTGGAGGCGAATACGCCGGGCTTCGAGAAGGGCAAGCGCCTGGAGAAGGTCGGCATGAAGGCGCAGGACACCTCGGAACTGTTCTTCCAGGACGTGCGCGTGCCGAAGGAAAACCTTCTCGGCCAGGCGGGTGCCGGGTTTGCCTATCTGATGCAGGAGTTGCCGCAGGAACGTCTGACCGTGGCTATCGGCGGCCTGGCCTCGGCCGAGGCAGCGCTGCAATGGACGCTGGATTACACCCGCGATCGCAAGGCGTTCGGCAAGGCGATTGCCGATTTTCAGAACACCCGCTTCAAACTGGCCGAAATGGCCACCGAGATCCAGATCGGCCGGGTCTTCGTTGACCGCTGCCTGGAGCTGCACCTGCAAGGCAAACTCGATGTGCCGACGGCGGCAATGGCCAAATATTGGGCCACCGACCTGCAATGCAAAGTGCTCGACGAGTGCGTGCAATTGCATGGCGGCTACGGCTTCATGTGGGAATACCCGGTGGCCCGGGCGTGGGCGGATGCGCGGGTGCAGCGGATTTATGCCGGCACCAATGAAATCATGAAGGAGATTATTGCGCGGTCGCTTTGATGATCGCTCCCACGCTCTGCGTGGGAATGCCGCCGGGGACGCTCCGCGTTCCGCTGTTGAGGTAATCCGACTGGCCTCTTCGCGAGCAGGCTCGTTCCCACAGGGGATCACCGTACCTGTGGGAGCGAGCCTGCTCGCGAAGCTTTTGGCGGTCAGTTACGGCGCGGGATTCGGATGATCCTTGTGAATCGCCTCAATCCCGGCCAGCACTTCATCGGACAGTTTCAGATCAAAACTGGCAATGTTGCTGTCCAGTTGCTCAAGCGTCGTCGCGCCAATGATGTTGCTGGTGACGAAGGGTTGCTGGGTCACGAAGGCCAAGGCCATTTGCGCCGGGTCCAGACCGTGTTCACGGGCCAATGCAACGTAACGGCTGCACGCCGCTTCGGATTGCGGATTGAAATAGCGGCTGAAGCGGCTGTAGAGGCTCAGGCGGCCTTTCGGTGGTCGGGCGCCGCCTTCGTACTTGCCGGAGAGGAAGCCGAACGCCAGTGGCGAGTAGGCGAGCAGGCCGCACTGTTCGCGGATGGCGATCTCGGCCAGGCCGACTTCGAAGCTGCGGTTGAGCAGGTTGTACGGGTTCTGGATCGACACCGCACGCGGCCAGCCACGGGCTTCGGCCAGAGCCAGAAAGCGCATCGTGCCCCACGGCGTCTCGTTGGACAGACCGATGTGGCGGATCTTGCCGGCCTTCACCTGTTCGTCGAGGGCTTCGAGGGTGTCTTCCAGCGGCGTCAGGTTGGCTTCGATCTTGT
Source organism: Pseudomonas sp. Sample_21 (assembly GCF_004307525.1). Taxonomy (NCBI): domain Bacteria; kingdom Pseudomonadati; phylum Pseudomonadota; class Gammaproteobacteria; order Pseudomonadales; family Pseudomonadaceae; genus Pseudomonas; species Pseudomonas sp. Sample_21. The sequence continues at coordinate 94,329 of NZ_RCNZ01000088.1, forward strand.
GCTTGTAGCCCAGCTGTCCGAAAAAGTTGGTGCTGCGCTCCGGCCAGTGCAATTGATACAGATCGATGTAATCGGTCTGCAGGCGCTTGAGACTGCCGTCCAGTGCTTCGGTGATGTGCTGGCGGTTGTGGCGCAGGTTCTTGTCGCGGATGTAGTCGATGGTGTTGCCGGGGCCGGCGATCTTGCTGGCGAGGATCCAGTCGGAACGGTCACCGCGACTCTTGAAGTAATTGCCGATGTAGCGCTCGGTGGTGGCGTAGGTTTCGGCTTTGGGCGGCACCGGATACATTTCGGCGGTGTCGAGGAAATTGATCCCCGCCTCTTTGGCCCGTTCAATCTGGGCGAAGGCTTCAGCCTCAGTGTTTTGCTCGCCCCAGGTCATGGTGCCGAGGCAGATTGCACTCACGTTCAGGTCGGTACGGCCTAGCTGGCGATAGTCCATCGGGTGCTCCTTGGGCAAAACAATCATAAAAGCAGGTTGAAAAATTTTTCGCAATCTGCATAATTGCCGACCTCTTTCTGCAGTGGAAGTGATGCGCCGCCGCCGAAGAATCTTGCCGTTGAACGGACGCGCCGACCCGAGCCCCCGAAAGCGTCTGTATCCGGCTGCCTTTGACTTGTCAAAGTACGCACTATTCAGTAAGATCCGCCGTCTTATTTACAGGCGGCCCCTGAGGCTATAAAGAATGAAAACTTTTACTGCTAAACCGGAAACAGTAAAGCGCGACTGGTTTGTCGTCGACGCTGCTGGTCAGACCCTGGGTCGTCTGGCCACCGAAATCGCGAGCCGTCTGCGTGGCAAGCACAAGCCTGAGTACACTCCTCACGTTGACACCGGCGACTACATCGTCGTCATCAACGCCGAGCAGATCCGTGTTACCGGCGCTAAAACCACTGACAAAATGTACTACTCCCACTCCGGTTTCCCGGGCGGCATCAAGTCGATCAACTTTGAAAAGCTGATCGCCAAAGCCCCTGAGCGCGTGATCGAGACCGCGGTTAAAGGCATGCTGCCTAAAAACCCACTGGGTCGCGACATGTACCGTAAGCTGAAAGTCTATGCGGGCGCTGCACACCCTCATACTGCTCAGCAGCCCCAAGAACTGAAGATTTAACGGAATAGTTCATTATGTCGGCGACTCAAAATTACGGCACTGGCCGTCGCAAGACCGCAACCGCACGCGTTTTCCTGCGTCCGGGTACTGGTAACATCTCCATCAACAACCGTTCGCTGGATAACTTCTTCGGCCGCGAAACTGCCCGCATGGTAGTTCGTCAGCCGCTGGAGCTGACCGAGACTGTCGAGAAGTTCGACATCTACGTCACCGTGATCGGCGGTGGTGTAAGTGGTCAGGCTGGCGCAATCCGCCACGGCATCACTCGCGCTCTGATGGACTACGACGAAACCCTGCGTAGCGCTCTGCGCAAAGCTGGCTTCGTTACCCGCGACGCCCGTGAAGTTGAACGTAAGAAAGTTGGTCTGCGTAAAGCGCGTAAGCGTCCGCAGTACTCGAAGCGTTAATTCCGCTTCCACGTTCAAAAAAGAACGCCCGCCTCCTCACGGAAGCGGGCGTTTTTTTATGCCTGCGATTTATCAAAGAATTGCGTTGTGACAACTTGCCACAGCCGTAGACCCCCTATACTCCAAGGCTTAAGGGGCTGAGCCCCGGGGAATTAACCTTGTCAGAATTGGGGGTTTTCATTACCATTCGGGCAAAATTTTTATAAGTAACATTTGATTTATTTAGTAGACGCCTGATTTAACAGGCCAAAAAAGCTGATGGGAGAGGACTGAATGAGCAATGACGGCGTGAATGCAGGCCGGCGTCGCTTCCTGGTGGCAGCCACATCCGTGGTGGGTGCTGCAGGAGCGGTGGGGGCTGCGGTCCCGTTCGTGGGGTCATGGTTTCCCAGTGCCAAGGCGAAAGCTGCCGGTGCACCGGTGAAAGTGAATGTCAGCAAAATCGAGCCAGGCCAGCAGATGATTGCTGAATGGCGCGGCCAGCCGGTGTTCATTGTCCGCCGTACCGAGGAAATCCTGGGGAATCTCAAGAAGATCGAGGGTCAGCTCTCCGATCCGACCTCCAAAAACTCCACGCAACCCACTTATGTCGACCCTGAAGTACGCTCGATCAAGCCGGAAATTCTCCTGCTGATCGGGATCTGTACGCACCTGGGTTGCTCACCGACCTTCCGTCCCGAAGTGGCACCTGCGGATCTGGGCAAAGACTGGGTAGGCGGCTATTTCTGCCCGTGCCACGGTTCCCACTACGATCTGGCTGGCCGCGTCTACAAGTCGCAACCTGCGCCTTTGAACCTGCCAGTTCCCCCGCATTCCTATGAGACCGATGACCTGATTGTCATTGGCGTCGATACGGAGAAAGCGTGATGAGCAAGTTCATGGATTGGGTTGATGCGCGCTTTCCCGCGACCAAAATGTGGGAAGACCATCTCAGCAAATATTACGCACCAAAAAACTTCAACTTCTTCTATTTCTTCGGCTCGCTGGCGCTGCTGGTGCTGGTCAACCAGATCGTCACCGGTGTCTGGCTGACGATGAGTTACACGCCGTCGGCAGAAGAGGCCTTTGCTTCCGTTGAATACATCATGCGCGACGTCGAGTACGGCTCGATCCTGCGTCTGCTGCACTCGACCGGCGCCTCGGCGTTTTTCATCGTCGTCTATCTGCACATGTTCCGCGGTCTGCTCTACGGTTCGTACCAGAAACCGCGCGAGCTGGTCTGGGTGTTCGGCATGCTGATCTACCTGGCGCTGATGGCCGAAGCGTTCATGGGTTACCTGCTGCCGTGGGGCCAGATGTCGTACTGGGGCGCCCAGGTGATCATCTCGCTGTTCGGTGCGATTCCGCTGATCGGCGATGACCTGACCCAGTGGATTCGTGGTGACTACCTGATCTCCGGAATTACCCTGAACCGCTTCTTCGCCTTGCACGTGGTCGCGCTGCCGATCGTGATTCTCGGTCTGGTGGTCTTGCACATTCTGGCGCTGCACGAAGTCGGTTCGAACAACCCTGACGGCGTCGATATCAAGAAGCACAAAGACGAAAACGGCATCCCTCTGGATGGCATCGCGTTCCACCCGTACTACACGGTGAAGGACATTGTCGGTGTGGTGGTGTTCCTGTTCATCTTCTGCTTCATTGTGTTCTTCTTCCCGGAAATGGGCGGCTACTTCCTCGAAAAACCGAACTTCGAGCCGGCCAATCCATTCAAGACGCCTGAGCATATTGCCCCGGTCTGGTACTTCACTCCGTTCTACGCAATCCTGCGTGCGGTGCCGGACAAACTCCTGGGCGTTATCGCCATGGGTGCGGCGATTGCGGTGCTGTTCGTGCTGCCATGGCTGGATCGCAGTCCGGTGAGATCGATGCGCTACAAGGGCTGGCTGAGCAAAATCTGGCTGGTGGTGTTCTGCATCTCCTTCGTGATTCTCGGCATTCTTGGCGTTCTGGCGCCGACGCCAGGGCGCACGTTGCTGTCGCAGGTCTGCACCTTCCTTTATTTCGCCTACTTCATTCTGATGCCGTTCTACACCCGGCTCGAGAAGACCAAACCGGTTCCGGAAAGGGTGACTGGCTGATGAAAAAATTATTTCTTGCTCTGATTTTTGCTGCGCTGCCTTCCCTGGTTTTTGCTGCCGAGGGTCATGGTCCGGAACTGGAAAGTGTCGATATCGACGTCTCCGACAAAGCCGCCCTGCAGGATGGTGCGCGGACCTTTGCCAACTATTGCATGGGTTGCCACAGTGCCAAGTTCCAGCGTTACGAGCGCGTCGCCGATGACCTCGGCATCCCGCACGAGTTGATGCTGGAGAAGCTGGTGTTCACCGGTGCCAAGATTGGCGACCACATGAACATCGGCATGCAGCCTGCCGACGCCAAGACCTGGTTCGGCGCAGCGCCGCCGGACCTGACTCTGGTAGCGCGAGTACGCGGCACCGACTGGCTCTACGGTTACCTGAAGTCGTTTTACGAAGATCCGGCGCGTCCATGGGGCGTGAACAACAAGGTCTTCCCGAACGTCGGCATGCCTAACGTGCTGGTCGGCCTGCAAGGTCGTCAGGTCGTCGGCTGCAAACAGGTGCAGATCGTCGAGGACGGCAAGAAGCAATACGATCCGCTGACCGGCACGCCGCTGACCCATGAAGCGTGCGATCAGTTGACCATCGTGCCGAAGTCCGGTGCTCTGAACGAAGAGCAGTTCGATGAGAAGGTCAAGAATCTGGTAACCTTCCTGGCTTACTCGGCTAACCCGGTTAAGCTGCAACATCAGCGCATCGGTACTTATGTCTTGCTGTACCTGGCGTTCTTCTTTGTGTTCGCCTACCTGCTCAAGCGTGAATACTGGAAAGACGTGCACTGATACGCTTCAAGCATTGCTGTTAATCGCGCGCGCCCAAGGGCGCCTCCGCTAAAGCAGGATCTGCTCAGTCAGACCCTGCGGGAGGTGCCCTCTGGGCGCGCGCGTTTTTCCGGTTCCGACAAATTCAACAAGCGAGGAGGATCGCCATGGGCGTGACCAATCGGTTGGCCTGTTACTCCGACCCCGCCGACCACTATTCCCACCGAGTGCGCATCGTGCTTGCAGAGAAGGGTGTCAGCGCCGAAATCATTTACGTGGAAGCGGGCCGCCAGCCGCCTAAACTGATTGAGGTGAACCCTTACGGCAGTCTGCCGACGCTGGTCGATCGTGACCTGGCGTTGTGGGAGTCGACCGTGGTGATGGAGTATCTGGATGAGCGTTACCCGCACCCGCCGCTGATGCCGGTTTATCCGGTGGCGCGGGCCAACAGCCGTCTGCTGATCCACAGGATTCAGCGTGACTGGTGCGGGCTGGTGGATCTGATTCTGGATCCCAAGAGCAAAGAGGCAGCACGGGTCGTGGCGCGCAAGGAATTGCGCGAAAGCCTGACCGGCGTTTCGCCGCTGTTCGCCGACAAGCCGTTCTTCCTCAGTGAGGAACAAAGTCTGGTGGATTGCTGCCTATTACCCATACTCTGGCGTTTGCCGATTCTGGGTATTGAACTGCCGCGGCCGGCCAAGCCGCTGCTTGATTATATGGAGCGCCAGTTTGCGCGTGAGGCTTTCCAGGCGAGTCTGTCTGGTGTCGAACGCGATATGCGCTAAGGCTTAAGGAGCCGCTATGAACTCCAGTCGACCTTATCTGGTCCGCGCGCTCTACGAGTGGATTGTGGATAACGATTGCACCCCGCACATGCTGGTCAACTCCGAGTACCCGGCGGTGCAGGTGCCACAGGGTTTTGCCAGTGACGGCCAGATCGTCCTGAACATCTCGCCGAGTGCCGTGCGTCATCTGCACATGGATAACGACGTGGTGACGTTCGAAGGCCGCTTCGGCGGTGTTCCGCACAGTCTCTACGTGCCAATCAGCGCGATCCTGGGCATTTATGCGCGTGAGAACGGCCAGGGCATGGTGTTTGACCTCGAGTTGCCGATGGACGACGAGGAAGACATCGATCCGGATGACGACTCGCCGCCACCGGGCAGCGAGCCGCCACGCCCGAGTGGCCGGCCAAGTTTGAAGGTTGTGAAATAAAAAAAGGCGATCCGGATGGATCGCCTTTTTTGTGTCTGCCTTTTACGGTCAGTCGATGTATTCGAACAGCTTCACAATCTTCTGCACACCAGACACACCCTGAACCAGATTGGTTGCCTGGGTGGCTTCCTGTTTGGTCAGCAGACCCAGCAGGTAGACGATGCCGTTCTCGGTCACGACTTTGATGCGCGAGCCAGGAATGCTGGCGTCGGTGAGCATCTGGGTCTTGATCTTGGTGGTCAGCCACGCGTCGTTCTGGCGCGCGAGCAGGGAGGACGGTTGCAGCACTTGCAGCTCGTTGTGCACCTTCTTCACGCGCTGGACGTTGGCGGCGGCCTGTTCGGCTTTGGCCTTGAGGTCTTCGCGCGGAGTCTGGCCGGCGAGCAGGACGACGCCGTTGAAGCTGGTGATGACAATGTGCGAGTCGTTGTCCAGTGCCGGATCGGCCTTGGCGATGTTCACGCCTGCTTTGGTTTCGATCAGCGAGTCGTCGATCTTGCTGCCGAAGGTACGCGTGCCGCGGTCGTCTTCGATCGGCGCCTCACGGCTGGCGTTCACCACCGAGGTGCAGCCGCTGATGCCGAGGCACAGGGTCAAGGCCAGAAGGCCAAGGCGATTAGGGGTCATTCTTCACTCCCGAACAGTTGGCTGTCGATCAGATCGCAAAGGCAATGGATCGCCAGCAAGTGGACTTCCTGAATACGTGCAGTGACGTTGGCCGGTACGCGAATCTCGACGTCCTCGGGCAACAGCAGCGACGCCATGCCGCCGCCATCGCGTCCGGTCAAAGCTACGACAATCATTTCGCGATCATGTGCGGCCTGGATCGCTTGAATAATGTTCGCCGAGTTGCCGCTGGTCGAAATCGCCAGCAACACATCGCCCGGCTGGCCGAGCGCGCGGATCTGCTTGGAGAACACTTCGTTGTAGCTGTAATCGTTGGCGATCGAGGTGATCGTCGAAGTGTCGGTAGTCAGCGCAATCGCCGGCAGGCTCGGACGCTCGCGCTCGAAGCGGTTGAGCAGCTCCGAAGAAAAATGCTGGGCATCGCCGGCCGAACCACCGTTGCCGCACGAGAGCATTTTGCCTTCGTTGAGCAGGGCGTTGACCATGATCTGGCTGGCTTGCTCGATGTGCGGTGCAAGTACGTCCATCGCCTGTTGCTTGGTGTCGATACTGGCCTGGAAAAGCTGGCGAATTCGGGATTGCATGTCCATCTGTGTGACCTTAAGTGGCGCGGCTGTTCGGCACGTGAATGTGCAGCCGGCAAAACAAAGAGCAAAATGTGTCGGACGAAAACAGGGCAGGGTGCAGGCGATCAACTGTCGAAAGCATTCTGCAACCAGTTCAGCTGATTCGGGTGGCTGTCGATCGCCACCACATCGAAGCGGCAGGGGGAATTGGCCCAACGCGACTCGCGCTGAAGAAAATACTGTGCTGCAAAGATCAGTTTCTGCTGCTTGCGCTCGTCGATACTGGCGAGCGCGCCACCCCATTGAGTGTTTTTTCTGTAGCGAACTTCAACGAATACTACTGTATCGCCATCAAGCATGACCAGATCAAGCTCGCCGCGTTTGCATAACCAGTTCTGCGCCAGCAGGCGCAGACCTTGTTGTTGCAGATGTTCGAGCGCCTGGCGCTCGGCATCCTTGCCGCTTTGCGAGCGTGACCTGTCGGGCATCAGCGCGGTGTGTCCGGCAGGCGCTGCACCTGACCGCTGACGAACTGTGCCCATGGCAACTGGCGCACTACGCGTTGGGTCTGGGTCATGCCGAGGCTGCCCGACTGACCTTCGATGCGGCTGTCCGGCAGGGCCTTGAGTTGGCCCAGGCGCGGTGCCAGGCGATAGGCGTCGGCGCCCATGGCATACAGGCGACCGAGGCTGCCATTGGCTTGCGGCCATTGCGCAGCCACCTGCTGGCGCAGCGGATCGCTGGTTTCCAGCAGCCATGGGGTTTCGCAGAAGCGAATGCCGTTCATGTCGTTGTACTGATTGACGTCGCCGCTGGCGCTGTACACGTGGGAAGTCGCGTAGACCGGCACGTCACCGGCGTACTGGAAGTTCAGGGTCGGCTTGATCTGCTGGGCCTGTTGCGGCGTGGCGGCCAAGAAGATGAATTCGATGTCCTGGCGACGCGAAGGCTGGGCGGCGACATTGGTGCCGGCAACATTCTGCAGGCTCTTCGCGCGAGCTTCGCTCTGACGCAGCTGGAACATGTCGGCGATCTGCTGGGCCAGTTGCACCGGCTGATCGACACGCTCGGTGGCAACAATACTGCCGCCATTGGCTTGCCAGTCCTGGCTGAAGGCACGCAGGACGCGATCGCCCCATTCGCCTTTCGGCACCATGATCGCGGCGCGATGCAGGCCATCGGCGCGGGCGCGACGGGAGACTTCGCGAGCTTCATCTTCAGCAGCGAGGCCGAACTGGAACAGTTGCGCCGGGCCTTGCTCGCCTTCGCTGTAGTTCAGCGCCAGGGTGGTGATTGGCAGTTGCGGGCGAGTGCTCAGTTGCTTGACCAGTGGTTTTTCCAGCGGGCCGACTACCAGTTGCACGCCGTCAGCCTGAGCCTTGCGATAGAACTCGTCCATCGAAGTCAGCTTCGAGCTGTCGTAGAACTCGATGGCAGGTGGGTTCTGGCCGGCCTGTTGCGCCTGATAATGCGCGGCCATGAAGCCTTCACGCAGCGCTTTGCCGACCGACGCCAACTGGCCGTCCTGTGGCAGCAGCAGGGCGATTTTGCTCAGTGGCTGGCTGGCCAGTTCCTTGAGCTTGGTCAGCGGCAGCGGCAGGTTGACAGCCGCCGGGTGCTTTGGATTCTGCGCACGCCAGTTGTCGATCGCGGCTTGTTGCTGTTCCAGCGTGCCTGCGGTTTTCACCGCTTGCGCCAGCGCCATCCAGCCGCCGAGATCGTCGGTGTTGTTCGGTTGCAATTGATCGGTTGGCAGCGACGCGATCAGGGTCCAGATCGCTTCGTGGTTCTTGCTCGCCGCTTCGCCTTCCAGCATCGGTGCAATGAACACACGCTCACGGGCAGCGGCCAGCGTCTGGCCATCGGCTTCAAGGGCGCGGGCGTGAACAGTGCCAGTGCGCACTTGCTGCTCTTCCGGCATTTCCCCGAGCTTCTGGAAGCTTGGATGGCTCAGGGCGGTCAGCGCAGCTTTCGGCTGATTGCGCGTCATGGCCAGTTCGGCGGACAGCGTATTGGCGAAAATCTGCTGGCCTGGCTTGAGTTGCTCCACCGGCACTTGTTGCAGGATTTGCGCGGACTGGCCGGCATTGCCTTGGCGGTAAGCCTGGTCCGCCGCGCTCAGGCGCAGCAGGGCGGCTTGTTCCGGGGTTTTAGCCTGGGCAGCCTGTTCGAGCAGTTGCTCGATGCTGGCGTCCGGAGTCCGTGGAAGTTCGCCAAGGCTGGAGGAAGGGGAGCTGGCACACGCGGCCAACAAGGCAGCGAGGCAGAGGGCAGTGAACAGCCGCAGGCAAGCGATCATGTAAGTGTTCCTGATACTCGATCAAATTAGCGTGGAATTGTACCCAAGCACTGGCCGGGGCGCGATGTTACTGGCGTGAATCGGTCAATTTAGCTGGAGTAAATGTTGCGGCAGCGCACAACCGGGCGAAAAACCGCGCTCGGCCGGAGCGCATCGCAAACCTCATGACGCGCTACAATGGCCGCTTTTACCGATCACGAGGTGTGCGCTTTGACTGCTCCAGGTCCTTTGAATTCCGCTGCTGGCTCGCTTTATGTGGTGGCGACGCCCATCGGCAACCTGGACGACATCAGCGCCCGGGCGTTGAAGATCCTTCGTGAAGTGGCCCTGATTGCAGCGGAAGACACGCGGCATTCGGCGCGCCTGATGCAGCACTTCGGCATCGGCACGCCGCTGGCCGCATGTCACGAACACAACGAACGGGATGAGGGTAGCCGCTTTATTACCCGGTTGCTGGCGGGCGACGACGTCGCGCTGATCTCCGATGCCGGCACGCCGCTGATTTCCGATCCGGGCTATCACCTGGTGCGTCAGGCCCGTGCGGCCGGGATCAACGTGGTGCCGGTGCCGGGTGCCTGTGCGTTGATCGCAGCGCTGTCGGCGGCGGGCTTGCCGTCCGACCGTTTTATCTTCGAAGGCTTTCTGCCGGCCAAGTCGGTCGGACGCAAGGCGCGTCTGGAAGCGGTTAAAGAAGAGCCGCGCACATTGATTTTCTATGAAGCGCCGCATCGCATTCTCGAATGCCTGCAGGATATGGAAGCAGTGTTTGGCGGCGAGCGTCAGGCTCTGCTGGCGCGGGAAATCACCAAAACCTTCGAAACCCTCAAAGGCCTGCCGCTCGGCGAACTGCGTGCGTTCGTCGAGTCCGACAGCAATCAGCAGCGCGGCGAGTGCGTAGTGCTGGTGGCCGGCTGGACCGCGCCGGAGTCGGAAGACGCGGTCAGCAGTGAAGCCATGCGCATCCTCGATCTGCTTCTGGAGGAAATGCCGCTCAAGCGCGCCGCCGCGCTGGCAGCGCAAATCACCGGCGAGCGCAAAAACGTGCTGTATCAGGTGGCGCTGGATAAACAGAAAGGCGTGTAAGCCGTCGCCCATGGCGTTCATGAGGGTTTTAGCGCTTGTTCTTCCGGCGCTCTGCCGTTAACCTTCGCGGCGGAGAGTCGATCGGACAGTCGCTGCCCTCTATGAAAATTAGAGGGGGGAGGAAAGTCCGGGCTCCATAGGGCGAAGTGCCAGGTAATGCCTGGGAGGCGTGAGCCTACGGAAAGTGCCACAGAAAATAACCGCCTAAGCGCGCAAGCGCCGGTAAGGGTGAAAAGGTGCGGTAAGAGCGCACCGCACGTCTGGCAACAGTTCGTGGCTAGGTAAACCCCACTTGGAGCAAGACCAAATAGGGTCCCAAGGCGTGGCCCGCGCTGGGACCGGGTAGGTTGCTAAAGATGTCCAGTGATGGCCATCGTAGACGAATGACTGTTCAAGACAGAACCCGGCTTACAGATCGACTCTCCACCTTTTTCTTTCCCTGCTTGAAACAAAGAAGACGCGGCTGTGTAATATCAGCCGGCCTGGTCTGAAACTCCGGCAGCGGCAAACGCGGTAATAGCCTTTTCCCACCCTGCTTCAATCAACAGCCGAAGCGCCTTTGTAATACCGAAAAAATCTTACTCTTAACAAACTACTTTAACTTTCGAGCGCAGCTTTCAGTGCTGCATCAAGTTATTGGTCGAAACTTCACGTCAGATTCTCGTTGCGCCTCCTTTTACGTCGCTAAATCTCCGTTCTGTAAGGCTTTTCCTTTAATCCGCGCCTTGACGGTGTGGTGGGCGCATTCCTATAGTGTGCGCAAGTGGCGGAAAGTGGCATGAAGTGGGTTTTTTGAGCTCAAAACGATAAAAATTGGAGAAACGCTGACGTGTTTCGCGGAGCTAACGCTATCAGTCTCGATGCAAAGGGCCGTCTCGCCATGCCGAGCCGGTACCGTGACGAGCTCGATTCGCGCAGTTCCGGTCAATTGATCGTGACCATTGATGCCGTTGATCCGTGCCTGTGTGTCTATCCACTCGATGAGTGGGAAATTATTGAAACCAAGTTGCGCGCACTCCCTTCGCTTCGCGAAGAGAACCGTCGCCTGCAACGTTTATTGATTGGTAATGCCGTCGACCTCGAACTCGATGGCAGTGGTCGTTTCCTGGTTCCGCCGCGTTTGCGCGAATACGCCAAGCTCGATAAGCGCGCGATGCTGGTCGGCCAACTGAACAAGTTCCAATTGTGGGACGAGGATGCATGGAATGCGGTATCTGCCGCTGACCTTGCTGCTATTCAACAACCGGGCGCGATGCCTGATGAACTGCGTGATTTGATCCTGTGACTATTGATAGCGGCTTTAACCACATCACCGTACTGCTTGACGAAGCCGTCGAGGCTCTCGCCGTACGTCCTGATGGCTGCTATCTGGACGGCACGTTCGGGCGCGGCGGGCACAGTCGGTTGATCCTCAGCCAGCTCGGGCCGGACGGTCGACTCATCGGATTCGACAAGGATCCTCAAGCGATTGCCACCGGGCAAACGCTAGCGGCCGAAGACGGCCGCTTTGTCGTTGTGCAGCGCAGCTTTGCCGAGCTCGGTTCGGTGGTTGCCGAGCAGGGGCTGGCCGGCAAGGTCAGCGGCATTCTGCTCGACCTCGGTGTGTCGTCGCCGCAGCTCGATGACGCCGAGCGCGGCTTCAGTTTCCTCAATGACGGGCCGCTGGACATGCGCATGGACCCGTCCCGTGGTATCAGCGCTGCCGAATTCGTCAACACCGCGCCGGTGGAAGAAATCGCCCGGGTGTTCAAGGAATACGGCGAAGAGCGTTTCTCAGGGCGTATGGCCCGTGCCGTCGCCGAGCGCCGTGACATCAAGCCGTTCGAGCGCACCGCCGATCTGGCCGAAGTGCTGAAAGTCGCCAACCCGGCGTGGGAAAAGGGCAAGAACCCGGCCACCCGCGCATTTCAGGGTTTGCGCATTCACGTCAACAACGAACTCGGCGATCTTGAAGCCGGCCTCGACGCCGCGCTGGACGCGCTGGAAGTTGGCGGCCGTCTTGTGGTCATCAGCTTCCACTCGCTGGAAGACCGCATCGTCAAACTGTTCATGCGCAAACTGGTGAAAGGCGAGGCGGATAATCTGCCGCGCAATCTGCCGGTTCGCCACGTCGCCTTCGAACCGAAAATCAAAATCCACGGCAAAGCGCAGACGGCCTCCGACGCCGAACTCAAAGCCAACCCACGTTCCCGTAGCGCCGTCATGCGTGTCGCGGAGAAGTTGCGGTGAGCAAGCTTTTCGCCAAACCCCTGCCCGGCGGCAGCTTTCTGATGCTGTTGCTGTTTATCGGCGTGCTGTTTTCGGCCATTGCCGTGTCGTACAGCGCGCACTGGAACCGGCAATTGCTCAACACGCTTTATAACGAACTCAGCGTGCGCGACAAGGCGCAGGCCGAATGGGGCCGGCTGATTCTCGAGCAGAGCACCTGGACTGCGCACAGCCGCATCGAAGTGCTGGCCACCGAACAACTGAAGATGCACATCCCTGGCGCGGCTGACGTGAAAATGGTGGCGCCATGATGAAACTCGAAGGCGCACTGTTCCCATGGCGCTTCCGCCTGATGGTGGCGCTGCTAGGTCTGATGGTCGCGGCGATCTGCTGGCGCATCATCGACCTGCAAGTGGTCGACCGTGACTTCCTCAAAGGTCAGGGCGACGCGCGCAGCCTGCGGCACATTCCGATTCCGGCGCACCGTGGCCTGATCACCGACCGTAACGGCGAGCCTCTGGCGGTCAGTACGCCGGTGACCACGCTGTGGGCCAACGCCAAGGAAATGCAGTCGGCCAAAGAGAAGTGGCCGGCACTTGCCGCCGCGTTGGGCCAGAACCCGAAAGCGCTGAGCGAACGCCTCGAAGCCCAGGCCAACAAAGAATTCATTTATCTGGTGCGCGGGCTGACCCCCGAGCAGGGCCAGGCTGTGCTCGATCTGAAAGTGCCCGGCGTCTATGGCATCGAAGAGTTCCGCCGCTTCTACCCGGCCGGTGAAGTCACCGCGCACATGGTCGGCTTTACCGATATCGACGATCACGGTCGCGAAGGTGTCGAGCTGGCCTATGACGAATGGCTGGCCGGGGTGCCGGGCAAGCGACAAGTCATCAAGGATCGCCGTGGCCGGCTGATCAAGGATGTTCAGGTCACCAAAAACGCCAAGGCCGGCAAGCCCTTGGCGTTGTCGATTGATCTGCGTCTGCAATACCTGGCCAACCGCGAACTGCGCAACGCGATCATCGAGAACGGCGCCAAGGCCGGCAGTCTGGTGATCATGGACGTGAAGACCGGCGAGATCCTGGCCATGGTCAACCAGCCGACCTACAACCCGAACAACCGTCGCAACCTGCAACCGGCGATGATGCGCAACCGCGCGATGATCGACGTGTTCGAGCCGGGTTCGACCATGAAAGCCATTTCCATGAGCGCGGCGATCGAAACCGGCCGCTGGAAACCGAGCGACACCGTCGAGGTGTATCCCGGCTCGTTGCAGATCGGCAAATACACCATCAAAGACGTGTCGAAGACCGAAGGGCCGGTGCTCGATCTGACCGGCATCCTGATCAATTCCAGTAACGTCGGCATGAGTAAAGTCGCCTTCGATATCGGCGGCGAAACGATTTTCCGTCTGGCGCAGAAAGTCGGCCTCGGTCAGGACACCGGCCTGGGCTTCCCCGGCGAACGTGTTGGCAATCTGCCCAACTACCGCGAATGGCGCAAGGCTGAAACTGCAACCTTGTCTTACGGCTACGGTATTTCCGTGACCGCGATCCAGTTGGTGCACGCGTTCTCGGCGCTGGCCAACAACGGCCGCCTCGCGCCGCTGACCCTGATCAAAACCGACAAGATGCCGCAGACCACCCAAGTGCTGCCGGAAGCCGTGGCGAAAACCATGCAGGGCATGTTGCAGCAAGTGATCGAAGCGCCGCGCGGAGTGTTCCGTGCGCAGGTGCCGGCTTATCACGTCGGCGGCAAGTCGGGTACCGCGCGCAAGACCTCGGTCGGCACCAAGGGCTACGCGGAAAACTCCTACCGTTCGCTGTTCGCCGGCTTCGGCCCGATGAGCGATCCGCGTTACGCGATTGTTGTGGTGATTGATGAACCGACCAAGGCCGGTTACTTCGGTGGCCTGGTGTCGGCGCCGGTGTTCAGCCGTGTGATGTCCGGCACCCTGCGCCTGATGAACGTGACCCCGGACAACCTGCCGACCACCCAACAGGCCAATGCCACCCCGGTCGTTCCGCTGAAAGCCAATGGAGGGCGCGGCTGATGTCATTAAGTCTGAACAAGATATTCCCCCACGCCGGCCACGATCTGTTGATCCGTGAACTGGCGCTGGACAGCCGCAACGTGCGCGCCGGCGATCTGTTTCTCGCCGTGCCCGGTGGCCGCTTCGATGGCCGTGCGCACATCGCCGATGCCTTGCAACGCGGCGCGGCTGCCGTGGCTTATGAAGTCGAAGGCGCCACCGTGCTGCCGATCACTGACGTGCCGCTGATTCCGGTCAAGGGGCTGGCGGCGCAGCTGTCGGACATCGCCGGGCGTTTTTACGGTGAGCCGAGTCACCATCTGAACCTGATCGGCGTCACTGGCACCAATGGCAAGACCAGCGTGACCCAATTGGTCGCGCAGGCGCTGGATCTGCTCGGCCAGCATTGCGGCATCGTCGGTACGCTGGGTTCCGGCTTCTATGGCGCGCTGGAAAGCGGCCTGCACACCACGCCGAACCCGATTGCCGTGCAAGCGACCCTGGGTGACCTGAAAAAGGCCGGCGCGAAAGCCGTGGCCATGGAAGTCTCGTCCCACGGTCTGGATCAGGGCCGGGTCACCGCGCTGGCCTTCGACGTGGCGGTGATGACCAACCTGTCCCGCGATCACCTGGATTATCACGGCACCATGCAGGCGTACGCCGAGGCCAAGGCCCGGCTGTTCGCCTGGAATGACCTGAAGTGCCGCGTGGTCAACCTCGACGACGATTTCGGCCGGCAACTGGCGGCGGAAAAACGCGAGTCGCGTTTGATCACCTACAGCCTGCTCGACAGCAGCGCCTACCTGTTTTGCCGCGAAGCGCAGTTCGACGACCACGGCGTACGCGCCACGCTGGTAACGCCGCAAGGCGAGCACCACCTGCGCAGCACGCTGCTCGGGCGTTTCAACCTGAGCAACGTGCTGGCGGCAGTCGGCGCCTTGCTCGGTCTGGATTACGCCCTCGACGAAATTCTCAAAGTGCTGCCGAAGCTCGAAGGCCCGGCCGGGCGCATGCAGCGTCTGGGTGGCGGCACGCAGCCGCTGGTGGTGGTCGATTACGCCCACACGCCCGATGCGCTGGAAAAAGTTCTCACCGCACTGCGCCCGCACGTCAAAGGCCAACTGCTGTGCCTGTTCGGCTGCGGCGGTGATCGCGATCGTGGCAAACGCCCGTTGATGGCCGAAGTGGTCGAGCGTCTGGCTGACCAAGTGCTGGTCACCGACGACAACCCGCGCACCGAAGATCCTGCGGTGATTTTCGACGACATCCGTGCCGGTTTCACCGCTGTGGATAAAGTCACCTTCGTCGCCGGTCGCGGTCAGGCCATTGCGCAATTGATTGCCGGCGCAACCGCTGACGACGTGATTGTGCTGGCCGGCAAAGGTCACGAGGACTATCAGGAAATCAACGGCGTGCGCCATGCGTTTTCCGATCTGGTCGAGGCCGATCATGCCCTGACCGCGTGGGAGGTGGCCCATGCTTAAGGCCCTGACACTCAGCGCACTGACCAACGCACTCGAGGCCCGTTTGATCGGCGCTGACGTGAGTTTCGACGGCGTCAGTATCGACAGCCGTGCGATCCAGCCCGACCAGTTGTTCATCGCCCTGACCGGCCCGCGTTTCGACGGTCATGATTATCTGAACGACGTTGCCGGCAAAGGCGCCGTGGCGGCACTGGTCGAGCGCGAAGTCGCCGACAGCGCGCTGCCGCAATTACTGGTCAAGGACACCCGTCAGGCGCTGGGCCAACTCGGCGCGTTGAACCGTGCCGCGTTCACCCAGCCCGTGGCAGCGGTGACCGGTTCCAGCGGCAAGACCACGGTCAAGGAAATGCTCGCGAGCATCCTGCGTACCCGCGGTCCGGTGCTGGCGACCCGTGGCAATCTGAACAACGACCTCGGCGTACCGCTGACCCTGATCGAACTGGCGCCGGAGCACACCTCCGCCGTAATCGAACTGGGCGCCTCGCGTCTCGGTGAAATCGCCTACACCGTCGGGCTGACCAAGCCGCACGTAGCGATCCTGAACAACGCCGGCACCGCTCACGTCGGTGAGTTCGGCGGTCCGGAAAAAATCGTCGAAGCCAAAGGCGAAATCATCGAGGGTCTGGCCGCCGATGGCATCGCCGTGCTCAACCTCGATGACAAGGCTTTCGGTATCTGGAAGACCCGCGCTGCCGGTCGTCAGGTGCTGACCTTCGCTCTCAGCAACAGCGAGGCGAATTTCCACGCCAGCGATCTGGCCACTGATGCCCGTGGTTGCCCGGCGTTCAACCTGCACACGCCTGAAGGTAGCGAGCGCGTGCAACTGAACCTGCTCGGTACCCATAACGTCGCCAATGCCCTGGCTGCCGCCGCTGCTGCCCACGCCTTGGGCGTGTCGCTGTTCGGCATCGCCACTGGGCTGGGCGCGGTGCAACCGGTCAAGGGGCGCACCGTCGCGCAACTGGCGAAAAACGGCATGCGCGTGATCGATGACACCTACAACGCAAACCCCACCTCGATGTGCGCGGCCGTTGATATACTCGCCGGCTTTTCCGGCCGCACCGTCCTGGTGCTCGGGGATATCGGCGAGTTGGGCGACTGGGCGGAGCAGGGGCACCGCGACGTGGGCGAGTACGCCCGAGGCAAGGTTTCCGCGCTTTACGCGGTCGGGCCGAACATGGTCCACGCGGTAAACGCTTTCGGTGAGCAGGCGCAGCACTTCGGCACCCAGGCCGAGCTGATCCAGGCCCTCGCCGCCGAGCAGGACACAAACACCACCATTTTGATCAAGGGTTCGCGCAGCGCAGCGATGGAAAACATCGTTGCGGCTCTGTGCGGGTCCAGTCTGGAGAAACATTAATGCTGCTGCTGCTAGCGGAGTATCTGCAACAGTTCTACAAAGGCTTCGCGGTCTTCCAGTACCTGACCCTGCGCGGGATTCTCGGTGTACTGACCGCGCTGGTCTTGTCGCTGTGCTATGGCCCGTGGATGATCCGTACTCTGCAGAACCGTCAGATCGGCCAATCGGTACGTAACGACGGCCCGCAATCGCATCTGTCCAAATCCGGCACGCCGACCATGGGTGGCGCGCTGATTCTGTCGTCGATCGGCGTCAGCACTCTACTCTGGGCTGACTTGAGCAACCGCTACGTCTGGGTGGTGCTGCTGGTGACCCTGCTGTTCGGCGCCATCGGCTGGGTCGACGATTATCGCAAAGTCATCGAGAAAAACTCCCGTGGCCTGCCGAGCCGCTGGAAATATTTCTGGCAGTCGGTGTTCGGCCTCGGCGCTGCGATCTTCCTTTATATGACTGCCGCGACGCCGGTGGAAACCACGCTGATCCTGCCGATGCTCAAGGACTACAGCATTCCTCTGGGCGCCGGGTTCATCGTGCTGACCTACTTTGTGATTGTCGGTTCGAGCAACGCGGTCAACCTGACTGACGGCCTCGACGGCCTGGCGATCATGCCAACTGTGATGGTCGGCGGCGGCCTGGGGATTTTCTGCTACCTGTCGGGTAACGTGAAATTCGCCGAATACCTGCTGATTCCTTACGTGCCGGGCGCGGGCGAATTGATCGTGTTCTGCGGTGCGCTGATCGGTGCCGGCCTCGGTTTCCTCTGGTTCAACACCTATCCGGCGCAAGTGTTCATGGGCGACGTCGGTGCCCTGGCACTCGGCGCGGCACTGGGCACCATCGCGGTGATCGTCCGTCAGGAAATCGTCCTGTTCATCATGGGCGGCGTGTTCGTGATGGAAACCCTGTCAGTGGTCATTCAGGTTGCCTCCTTTAAGCTGACCGGTCGCCGCGTGTTCCGCATGGCGCCGATTCACCACCACTTTGAACTCAAGGGCTGGCCCGAGCCGCGCGTGATCGTCCGTTTCTGGATCATCACCGTGATTCTCGTCCTGGTCGGCCTTGCCACCCTGAAGCTGAGGTAGAACGAGTGTCTCTGATCGCTTCTGACCACTTCCGCATCGTTGTCGGCCTCGGCAAGAGCGGCATGTCCCTGGTTCGCTTCCTGGCGAACCGGGGCACGTCGTTTGCTGTGGCCGACACGCGGGAAAATCCACCGGAACTGGCCACGCTCAAACGTGACTATCCGCACGTGGAAGTGCGTTGTGGCGAGCTGGACGTCGAATTCCTCTGCCGTGCCGACGAGCTCTACGTGAGCCCCGGCCTGGCGCTGGCGACCCCGGCCCTGCAAGCCGCCGCTGCCCGTGGCGTGAAAATGTCCGGCGACATCGAACTGTTCGCGCGTAATGCGCGGGCGCCGATCGTCGCGATCACCGGTTCCAACGCCAAAAGCACCGTCACTACTCTGGTCGGCGAGATGGCGGCTGCGGCCGGCAAGCGCGTCGCCGTTGGCGGCAACCTAGGCACGCCGGCGCTGGATCTGCTCAGCGATGATGTCGAGTTGTACGTCATGGAGTTGTCGAGTTTCCAGCTGGAAACCACCGACCAGCTCAACGCCGAAGTCGCCACCGTACTGAACATCAGCGAAGACCACATGGATCGCTACAGCGGTCTGCCGGCCTATCACCTGGCCAAGCACCGGATCTTCCGGGGCGCGAAGCAGTTTGTGGTCAACCGTCAGGATGCCCTGAGCCGTCCATTGATCGGCGAAGGCCAGCCATGCTGGACCTTTGGCCTGAGCAAACCGGATTTCAAGGCGTTCGGCATTCGCGAAGAAGACGGCGAGAAGTACCTCGCCTTCGAATTCCAGAACCTGATGCCGGTGCGTGAACTGAAGATTCGCGGCGCGCACAACCAGTCCAACGCTCTCGCCGCATTGGCACTGGGGCACGCGGTGGGCCTGCCGTTCGACGCCATGCTCTCTGCATTGCGTACGTTTGCCGGCCTTGAGCATCGCTGCCAGTGGGTGCGCGATCTCGACGGCGTGGCCTATTACAACGATTCCAAAGCCACCAACGTTGGCGCCGCTCTGGCCGCCATCGAAGGTTTGGGCGCAGACATCGACGGCAAGGTCATTCTGATCGCCGGCGGTGACGGCAAAGGCGCCGAATTCAATGATCTGCGTGATCCGGTGGCGGCCAACTGCCGCGCTGTGGTGCTGATGGGCCGCGACTCCGACAAGATCGGCGCAGCCATTGGCGACGCCGTACCGCTGATTCGCGCGAGCTCGCTGATCGACGCTGTTGCGCAATGCCGCGCCGCTGCCCAACCGGGCGATGTGGTGCTGCTGTCGCCGGCCTGCGCCAGTTTCGACATGTTCAAGAATTACGAAGACCGTGGTCACCAGTTCGTCCGCGCTGTGGAGGAACTGGCATGAACCTGAGAAACATCATCAAGCCGTACCCGTCGCCGCTGATCACCGGGCGTGGCATCGACCTCGACTTCCCGATGCTCGCCGGTTGCCTGGCGCTGCTTGGTCTCGGCCTGATCATGATCGCTTCGGCGTCCACCGAAGTGGCGGCGGCGCAGTCGGGCAGTCCGCTGTATTACATGATTCGCCACCTTATCTATGTGGTGCTGGGTCTGGGCGCGTGCATTGTCACCATGATGATCCCGATCGCCACTTGGCAGCGCCTCGGCTGGATGATGCTGATCGGTGCGTTCGGCCTGCTGGTGATGGTGATCATTCCCGGCATCGGTCGCGAAGTGAACGGTTCGATGCGCTGGATCGGTTTCAGCTTCTTCAACGTGCAGCCGTCGGAAATCGCCAAGGTGTTCGTGGTGATCTACCTCGCCGGTTATCTGGTGCGCCGGCAGAAAGAAGTACGCGAAAGCTGGATGGGCTTCTTCAAGCCGTTCATCGTCCTGCTGCCGATGGCCGGTCTGTTGCTGATGGAACCGGACTTCGGTGCCACCGTAGTCATGATGGGCGCGGCGGCGGCGATGCTGTTTCTTGGCGGGGTCGGGCTGTTCCGTTTCTCGCTGATGGTGGTGCTGGCGGTTGGCGCGGTGGTTTTGCTGATCCAGATGCAGCCCTATCGAATGGCGCGTCTGACCAACTTCGCCGACCCGTGGGCCGACCAGTTCGGCGCCGGTTATCAGTTGTCGCAGGCCTTGATCGCGTTTGGTCGCGGCGAGTGGCTGGGCGTCGGCTTGGGCAACAGCGTGCAGAAGCAGTTCTACCTGCCGGAAGCGCATACCGACTTCGTGTTCTCGGTACTCGCCGAAGAACTCGGTGCGGTCGGTTCGCTGTGCACCGTCGCGCTGTTCGTGTTCGTGTGTATTCGCGGCATGTACATCGGCCTGTGGGCGGAGAAGGCCAAGCAGTTCTTTGCCGCTTACGTGGCTTACGGCTTGTCGTTCCTGTGGATTGGTCAGTTCCTGATCAACATCGGTGTGAACGTCGGCCTGCTGCCAACCAAGGGGCTGACCTTGCCGTTCCTCAGTTACGGCGGCAGCTCGCTGGTGATCTGCTGCGCCTGTCTGGGTCTGTTGCTGCGCATCGAGTGGGAGAGTCGGACCCACCTGGGCAGCGAAGAGATGGAATTCCAGGAGAGCGACTTCGCCGAGGAGCCGACTCATGGGCGCTAACGTATTGATCATGGCCGGCGGTACCGGCGGTCACGTGTTCCCGGCGCTGGCCTGTGCCCGCGAGTTTCAGGCGCGCGGCTACACCGTGCACTGGCTCGGCACGCCACGCGGGATCGAAAACGAACTGGTTCCGGCGGCAGGACTTGAACTGCACCGCATCAACGCCAGCGGTCTGCGCGGCAAGGGCAAGCTGTCGCTGCTCAAGGCGCCGCTGATGCTGCTGAAGTCGGTGTGGCAGGCGCGGGCGATCATGCGCCGTCTGAAGCCGGTGTGCGTGGTCGGCTTCGGCGGTTATGTGACTGGCCCTGGTGGTCTTGCCGCGAAACTGGCTGGCGTGCCGGTGATCGTTCACGAGCAGAACGCTGTCGCCGGCACCGCCAATCGGTTGCTGGTGCCGTTCGCCGCCCGAGTGTGTGAAGCGTTCCCCGACACCTTTACTCTGTCGGACAGCCGCCGTACCACCGGAAATCCGGTGCGCAGCGAGCTGTTCCTCGACACATCGCGGCCGGCACTGGCCGGGCGCAAAGCGCGTTTGCTGATCCTTGGCGGCAGCCTGGGCGCAGAACCGTTGAACAAATTGCTGCCTGAAGCCCTGGCCCAAGTCGCTGCCGACCTGCGCCCGGAAGTGTTTCATCAGGCCGGCAAAAATCACGATGAAGTGACTGCCGAGCGTTACCGCGCCGTGGGTGTGGAAGCGCAGGTGCAGCCGTTCATCAAAGACATGGCCCAGGCCTATGGCTGGGCTGACCTGGTGGTGTGCCGCGCTGGCGCGTTGACCATCAGTGAGCTGGCGGCCGCCGGTCTGCCCTCGATGCTGGTGCCTTTGCCCCACGCGATCGACGATCACCAGACCCGCAACGCCGATTATTTGGCCCGCGAAGGCGCTGCCTTCCTGATGCCGCAAAGAACGACTGGTGCCGCGGATCTTGCCGCGCGCCTGACAGAGGTCTTGATGCAACCGCAACGACTCGAAGCAATGGCCCAAGCGGCCCGCCGACTGGCCAAACCCGATGCCACCCGTAGCGTGGTCGATACCTGTCTGGAGGTGGCCCATGGTTGAGAATCAGAAAGCCATGCCACAACCGGAAATGCGCCGCATCCGTCGCATCCACTTCGTCGGCATCGGCGGCGTGGGCATGTGCGGTATCGCTGAAGTGTTGTTGAACCTGGGCTATCAAGTCTCCGGTTCCGACCTGAAAGCGTCCCCGGTCACCGAACGCCTGGAGTCGTTTGGCGCGCAGATCTTCATCGGTCACCGTGCCGAGAACGCCGCTACCGCCGACGTGCTGGTGGTGTCGAGCGCAGTGAACACGTCCAACCCGGAAGTGGCGACTGCCCTTGAGCGCCGCATTCCAGTGGTGCCGCGTGCCGAAATGCTCGCCGAACTGATGCGCTATCGCCACGGTATTGCCGTCGCCGGTACCCACGGCAAAACCACCACCACCAGCCTGATCGCTTCGGTGTTCGCCGCCGGTGGCCTGGACCCGACGTTCGTTATCGGTGGTCGCCTGAATGCAGCGGGCACCAATGCCCAGCTTGGCACCAGCCGTTACCTGATCGCCGAAGCCGACGAAAGTGATGCGAGCTTCCTGCATCTGCAGCCGCTGGTGGCCGTGGTCACCAACATTGACGCCGACCACATGGCGACCTACGACGGTGACTTCAACAAACTGAAGAAAACCTTCGTCGAATTCCTGCACAACCTGCCGTTCTACGGGCTGGCGGTGATGTGCCTGGACGATCCGGTGGTGCGTGAAATCCTGCCGCTGGTGAAACGTCCGACCGTGACCTATGGCTTCAGCGAAGATGCCGACGTGCGCGCAATCAATGTGCGCCAGCAAGGCATGCAGACGTTCTTCACCGTGCTGCGCCCGGATCGCGAGCCGCTGGACGTGTCGGTGAACATGCCCGGCAACCACAACGTGCTCAACTCGCTGGCGACCATCTGCATCGCCACCGACGAAGGCGTCAGCGATGAAGCCATCGTTCAGGGCCTGTCGGGCTTCCAGGGTGTTGGTCGGCGCTTCCAGGTCTACGGCGAACTGCCGGTGGACGGCGGCAACGTGATGCTGGTCGACGACTACGGGCACCACCCGACCGAAGTCGCTGCGGTGATCAAAGCCGTGCGCGGTGGCTGGCCGGAGCGTCGTCTGGTGATGGTCTACCAGCCGCATCGCTACAGCCGCACCCGTGATCTGTACGACGACTTCGTCAATGTACTGGCCGACGCCAACGTGCTGCTGCTGATGGAAGTCTATCCGGCCGGCGAAGAGCCGATCCCGGGCGCCGACAGCCGCAAGCTGTGCAACAGCATCCGCCAGCGCGGTCAGCTCGACCCGATCTACATCGAGCGGGGCGTTGACCTGGCGCCGCTGGTCAAGCCGCTGCTGCGCGCCGGCGACATTCTGCTGTGCCAGGGCGCTGGTGATATCGGCGGTCTCGCGCCGAAGCTGTTGAAAAGTGAATTGTTCGCCGGCGCCGTGGCGGCGCCGGTCGAGGGGAAGTTGAAATGACTGCTGCCTACGCCAAGCTGTTCTCCACCATCGCGCCGAAAGACTTCGGCCGCGTCGCCGTGCTCTTCGGCGGCCTGAGTGCCGAGCGTGAGGTTTCGCTGAAATCCGGCAACGCCGTGCTCGAAGCGCTGCAAAGCGCTGGCGTCGACGCGTTCGGCATCGATGTGGGCGAAGACTTCCTGCAGCGTCTGCTCAGCGAAAAGATCGACCGCGCGTTCATCATTCTCCACGGTCGCGGCGGTGAAGACGGCAGCATGCAGGGCCTGCTCGAGTGCGCGGACATCCCGTACACCGGCAGCGGCATCCTCGCCTCGGCACTGGCGATGGACAAGCTGCGCACCAAGCAGGTCTGGCACAGTCTCGGGATTCCGACGCCGCGTCACGCCGTACTGTGCAGCGAAGCCGATTGTATTTCCGCAGCGACGGAACTGGGCCTGCCTTTGATCGTCAAACCGGCGCATGAAGGTTCAAGTATCGGGATGGCCAAAGTGAATTCTGCGTCCGAGTTGATCGACGCATGGAAAGCGGCCAGTACCTACGATTCGCAAGTGTTGGTCGAGCAATGGATTCAAGGTCCGGAGTTCACCATCGCCACCCTGCGTGACCAGGTGTTGCCTCCTATCGCCCTGGGTACACCGCACACGTTCTACGACTACGACGCCAAGTACATCGCCAACGATACCCAGTACCGCATTCCGTGCGGGCTTGACGCGGCCAAGGAACAGGAACTCATGGAACTCACGGCCAAGGCCTGTGAGGCGCTGGGTATCGCCGGTTGGGGCCGGGCGGACGTGATGCAGGACGCCGACGGGCAGTTCTGGTTCCTCGAAGTCAATACCGCACCGGGCATGACCGATCACAGCCTGGTGCCGATGGCGGCGCGGGCTGCCGGTCTGGATTTCCAGCAACTGGTTCTGGCCATTCTGGCCGCCAGCGTTGAAGACGCAGGCGCAACAGAGGCGCGAGGTTAAGACCATGCAAGGCGCTCATCTCAGACATCAGCCACCCGCACCCGGCCGCAAGCCGGTGCCGCGGGGTGCCAGCCGAATGGTGGCGAAAGAGCCGATGTCCGCGCGCCTGCCGAAAGCCAATTTCAGCTTTCTGAAAAGCCTGTTCTGGCCAGTGCTGCTGGTGGCGCTGGGCTTTGGCACCTACGAAGGCGCGCAGCGTCTGCTGCCGTACGCCGACCGGCCGATCAGCAAGGTCGCGGTGCAGGGCGACCTGAGTTACATCAGCCAGCAGGCGGTGCAGCAGCGAATCGCGCCGTTCGTGGCGTCGAGCTTCTTCACCATCGACCTCGCCGGCATGCGCAAAGAGCTGGAACAGATGCCATGGATCGCTCATGCCGAAGTGCGCCGGGTGTGGCCGGACCAGGTGGTGATCCGCCTCGAAGAGCAATTGCCGGTGGCCCGATGGGGCGACGAGTCGCTGCTGAACAATCAGGGTCAGGCATTTACCCCCAGAGAGCTGGCGAACTACGAACACCTGCCGCAGCTGTTCGGCCCACAACGGGCTCAGCAGCAGGTGATGCAGCAGTATCAGGTGCTGAGCCAACTGCTGCGGCCGCTGGGTTTTTCGATTGCACGCCTGGAATTGCGTGAACGCGGCAGCTGGTTCCTGACCACCGGTGCCGGCAGTTCCGGCCCCGGCATCGAGTTGCTGCTGGGACGCGGCAACCTGGTGGAAAAGATGCGCCGCTTCATCGCCATCTATGACAAGACGCTGAAAGAGCAGATTACGAACATTGCGCGCATCGATCTGCGCTACGCCAACGGCCTCGCTGTTGGCTGGCGGGAACCCGTAGCGCCGACGACAGCCCAACCCGCTGTCGCAAAGAATTAAGAAGAGGCAGGACCCATGGCAAACGTGCAAAGCGGCAAAATGATCGTCGGTCTGGATATCGGCACCTCCAAAGTGGTGGCGCTGGTAGGCGAGGTCGCGGACGACGGCCAGCTGGAAATCGTCGGGATCGGCACGCATCCGTCCCGCGGTCTGAAGAAGGGCGTGGTGGTCAACATCGAATCCACCGTGCAGTCGATCCAGCGCGCGATCGAAGAAGCCCAACTGATGGCCGGCTGCCGCATTCACTCCGCGTTCGTCGGCGTGGCCGGCAATCACATCCGCAGCCTGAATTCCCACGGCATCGTTGCGATCCGTGATCGCGAAGTCAGCTCGGCTGACCTTGAGCGTGTGCTCGACGCCGCTCAGGCCGTAGCGATACCGGCTGACCAGCGCGTGCTGCACACCCTGCCGCAGGATTACGTGATCGATAACCAGGAAGGCGTGCGTGAGCCGCTGGGCATGTCCGGCGTGCGTCTGGAAGCCAAGGTTCACGTGGTCACCTGCGCCGTCAACGCTGCACAGAACATTGAAAAATGCGTGCGTCGCTGCGGTCTGGAAATCGACGACATCATTCTTGAGCAACTGGCCTCGGCCTACTCGGTGCTGACCGACGACGAAAAAGAACTGGGCGTGTGTCTGGTCGACATCGGCGGCGGCACCACCGACATCGCGATCTTCACCGAAGGCGCGATCCGTCACACCGCCGTAATCCCGATTGCCGGTGATCAGGTGACCAACGACATCGCCATGGCGTTGCGCACCCCGACCCAGTACGCCGAAGAGATCAAGATCCGTTACGCCTGCGCCCTGGCCAAACTGGCCGGTGCCGGCGAAACCATCAAGGTGCCGAGCGTCGGCGACCGTCCACCGCGCGAACTGTCGCGTCAGGCCCTGGCCGAAGTGGTCGAGCCGCGTTACGACGAACTGTTCACCCTGATCCAGGCCGAGCTGCGTCGCAGCGGCTACGAAGACCTGATCCCGGCGGGCATCGTGCTCACCGGTGGTACGTCGAAAATGGAAGGCGCCACTGAACTGGCCGAAGAGATCTTCCACATGCCGGTGCGCCTCGGTGTGCCGCATGGCGTGAAAGGTCTGGATGACGTGGTGCGCAACCCGATTTATTCCACTGGCGTTGGTTTGTTGATGTACGGCCTGCAGAAGCAGTCCGACGGAGTTTCGTTCTCCGGCATCGGCAGCCGCGACAGCTACAACAGCGAAGAGCCTCAGGCGCCGCTGCTGGACCGACTGAAAAAGTGGGTTCAGGGCAACTTTTAAAAGCAGCCTGGAGCGACAAGCTTCAAGCGGCAAGCAACTGCAGTAGATACACCGCTACAAACAGCAGTAGGCGAAAAAACTAGAGAATGTAAGGAGAGGGAAAATGTTCGAACTCGTAGACAACATCCCCGCAAGCCCGGTAATCAAAGTTATCGGTGTCGGCGGTGGCGGCGGCAACGCTGTCAATCACATGGTCAAGAGCAACATCGAAGGCGTTGAGTTCATCTGCGCCAACACCGATGCTCAAGCGCTGAAAAACATCGGCGCGCGGACCATCCTGCAACTGGGCACCGGCGTGACCAAAGGCCTGGGTGCCGGCGCCAATCCTGAGGTCGGCCGTCAAGCCGCTCTGGAAGACCGCGAGCGCATCGCTGAAGTGCTGGCCGGCACCAACATGGTGTTCATCACCACCGGCATGGGCGGCGGTACCGGTACCGGTGCAGCGCCGATCATCGCTGAAGTGGCCAAGGAAATGGGCATTCTGACCGTTGCGGTCGTGACCCGTCCGTTCCCGTTCGAAGGCCGCAAGCGTATGCAGATCGCCGACGAAGGCATTCGCATGCTTTCGGAAAGCGTCGACTCGCTGATCACCATTCCGAACGAAAAACTGCTGACCATCCTCGGCAAAGACGCAAGCCTCTTGTCGGCTTTCGCCAAGGCTGACGATGTACTGGCCGGTGCCGTTCGCGGTATCTCCGACATCATCAAACGTCCGGGCATGATCAACGTCGACTTCGCCGACGTACGCACCGTGATGAGCGAAATGGGCATGGCGATGATGGGCACTGGCTGCGCCAGCGGTCCGAACCGTGCACGTGAAGCTACCGAAGCGGCAATCCGCAACCCGCTGCTGGAAGACGTCAACCTGCAAGGCGCGCGCGGCATTCTGGTGAACATCACCGCCGGTCCTGACCTGTCCCTGGGTGAGTACTCCGACGTGGGTTCGATCATCGAAGCCTTCGCTTCCGAGCACGCGATGGTCAAGGTCGGTACCGTTATCGATCCGGACATGCGCGACGAGCTGCACGTAACCGTGGTTGCCACCGGTCTGGGCGCGAAAATCGAGAAGCCTGTGAAGGTTATCGACAACACCGTGCACACCTCGATGGCTTCGGCGCAGGTGCAACAACCGGCTCCGGCCCGTCAGGAGCAGCCAGCGGTGAACTACCGTGATCTGGACCGTCCGACCGTCATGCGCAACCAGGCTCAGGCCGGTGCTGCGGCTGCCGCGAAGATGAATCCGCAGGATGACCTGGATTACCTGGACATTCCGGCATTCCTGCGTCGTCAGGCCGATTGATGGAATGTATCAGGGCTATGAAGGTGATTGGTGTTCAGCAAAGGCATGGTCTGCTATCATCGCCAGCCTTTGTTGATACCAGTTCGCAATTTGCGCTGAAGCGGCCCAAGCCATGATTAAACAACGCACACTGAAAAATATTATCCGTGCCACAGGTGTAGGCCTGCACTCCGGTGAGAAGGTCTATCTGACCCTCAAGCCTGCGCCTGTCGACACTGGCATTGTGTTTTGTCGCGCTGACCTCGACCCTGTGGTGCAGATTCCTGCCCGCGCGGAAAACGTTGGTGAAACCACTATGTCGACGACGCTGATCAATGGCGACGTCAAAGTGGACACGGTAGAGCACTTGCTCTCGGCCATGGCTGGCCTGGGCATCGATAACGCCTACGTCGAGCTCTCCGCGTCCGAAGTCCCGATCATGGATGGCAGCGCTGGACCCTTCGTATTCCTGATTCAATCGGCAGGCCTGGAAGAACAGGACGCCGCCAAGAAATTCATCCGCATCCTGCGTGAAGTGACAGTGGAAGACGGCGACAAGCGCGCCACTTTCGTCCCTTTCGAAGGCTTCAAGGTGAGCTTCGAGATCGATTTCGATCACCCGGTATTCCGGGACCGCACCCAGAGTGCAAGCGTGGATTTTTCCAGCACTTCGTTTGTAAAAGAAGTCAGCCGCGCCCGTACCTTTGGTTTCATGAGTGACATCGAGTACCTGCGCAAGCACAACCTCGCACTCGGCGGCAGCGTGGAAAACGCGATCGTGGTCGACGCTGATGGCGTGTTGAACGAAGACGGTCTTCGTTATGAAGACGAATTCGTCAAACACAAGATCCTCGATGCGATTGGCGACCTGTACCTGCTGGGCAACAGCCTGATTGGTGAGTTCAAAGGCTTCAAGTCCGGTCATGCACTGAACAACCAGCTGCTGCGCAAATTGATTGAGCAGACAGACGCGTGGGAAGTGGTGACGTTCGAAGACGCCAGCACCGCACCAATCTCTTACATGCGCCCGGTTGCGGCGGTGTAAGTAAAAAACCTCTCTAGTTTTTTGAAGGCCATCCTCGGATGGCCTTTTTTTATGCCTGTGGTTTCTCTAGTGCCTGATCAGGCCTCTTCGCGAGCAGGCTCGCTCCCACCTTTGAAATGCATTCCAACTGTGGGAGCGAGCCTGCTCGCGAAGGTGGCGGCGCCATCACCCTGGAAACATCAGGCTGACACTACAACGCGATTACGCCCGCCTTCCTTGGCTTGATACAGCGCCTTGTCCGCTGAAAACAGCAGCTGCTCCAGTGTCATCTCGCTCGCCGATGTCCACGTAGCAATGCCGATACTCACGGTCATCGCCCGCTCAGCGCCTTCAACCCAGGGCAAGTTTTCCACAGCCTGGCGAATCTGCTCGGCGATCTGCTGCGCCCCGGCGCTGTCGGTCTCGGCGAGAATCACCGAAAATTCTTCACCGCCATACCGCGCGACCAAATCCGCCGGGCGTCGCACGTTCGCCGTGATCACCTTGGCCAGTTCACGCAACACCTGATCCCCAGCCTGATGGCCATGGCGATCATTGAAGGCCTTGAAGTGGTCGGCATCGATCATCATCACCGACAGCGGCTGGCCGGAGCGCTGGGCGCGGAACCATTCGTGGCGCAGGGTCTGGTCGAGCATGCGCCGGTTGGCTACTCCGGTCAGGTCATCGGTGGCAGCCAGTTGCGCCAGTTCGCGTTCGGCGCGATGGCGCAAACGCAGTTCCCGAGCGAGCAGCCAGGTCAGCCACAACAGCCCCAGGCACAACACGCCGGTGGCGCCGCTGATCAGGATCGCCGTGCGCCGCCAGGTGCCGAACACTTCCTCGCTGGACAGCGCGACCATCACGGTCAACGGCAGATTGCCGACCCGCGAGTAGGTATAGAGCCGCCGCTGGTCATCCATGCTCGAAGTGCTGGTGAAACTGCCGCTGCCATCGCGATCGTTGAGAATCCGCACGACATTGGGGCGGTTGCCGAAACTCTTGCCGACCGAATCGCTCTGCAGATACGGCTTCTGCGCAAGCAGCACGCCATCGCTGTTGATGATGTTCAACGTACTGTCGGTGCCGATGTCGAGGCTTTTGAACAGGTCGTCGAAGTAGTCGAGTTTCAGCGACGCCACTGCTACGCCGAGGAATTCGCCGGTCTGCGAGGAAATGCGCCGGCTGAAGCTGATGCGCCACTGATCAGCCTCTTCGCAATCGCAGCGGGTCTTGAACGGGCGGCTGATGAACATGCCGATGTCGCGGTTGAAGGCGTGGGCAAGGAAATAATCGCGGTCGGCGAAATTGCCCGGTTTCGCTTCGATGCGCGAGGAGTCGGCGATCACCTCGCCATGCTTGTCGAGCAGCAGGATGTCGCCCTTGAAGCGCGCGGTGGCAGAGCGATCGAACAACGCCAGATGACGGATCTGCGGCGAGACGTTCTGCAGGTCGTCACGCTGGGCGGCGGCGATCAGCCCTTGCAGCGTCAGGTCGTACAGCTCGACGGTGCGCAGCACATCGGCATCGATCAATTGCGCGATGGTCGTGGCGCGGCGCGTGGCGACTTCCTGCGCACTGGCGTACTCGCGGATCAGCAGGAAGGTGACGATGCACACCATCGCAATCACGGTCAGCAGGCTGCCGAGGATCAGCAGGCGCTCGGGGCGACCGGTAAGGCCTGTGATGGACGGCGTGCGGCTGGTGATCATGATGGGCTGTCGGTAGGAGTGGTTTCGTAAGCTTAGTAGGGCTGACGCCGGACAACCTTGTGGGAGCGAGCCTGCTCGCGAAAGCGGTGTGTCATTCAACACAGATGTTGACTGACAATCAGCTTTCGTCGGAACGCCGCCCGGAGCAGGCTCGCTCCCACAGGGTAGATCAGAGGATCTGAAAAACGCAGCGGCGATCTTAGAAGACGTTGACCGGGTAGTCGATGATCACGCGGTATTCATCTGTATCCGAATCAATCGCGCCGTAGCCGTTGCCGCCCCGGTTGGTCGCCCATTGCAGGCGCACCGCGAGATCCTTGGCCTGGCCGCTTTGTACGACGTACTGCAAATCGATGTCGCGTTCCCAATGCTTGGCGTTGCGGCCATCGGCGCTGTACCAGCTCGAATAGCCTGGGCTGTCCGTGTCGGCTTTGGTCAGATCCACCGTGCCGCGTGAATAAGACAGCGCCGAAGTCAGGCCGGGCATGCCGGCACCGGTGAAGTCGTAGGCGTACTTGAGCTTCCAGGAACGTTCGTTCGGGCCGTTGAAGTCCGAATACTGCTGCGAGTTGTCCAGATAAACGCTGTCGCCCTGGCTGATGTAGTCGAACGGCGTATTGCCGTTGACCCGCTGATAGGCGGCAGTGACGCTGTGGCTGCCGATGCCGACGGTGAGATGCGTGCTCCAGGTGTTGTTATCGATATCGCCGAGCAGCGCATCACCGGTGTCTTGCGTGTGATAGAAGTGCAGGCCCGGGTTGAGGCTGACCAGATCGTTCAGTTGCCAGGTGTAGTCGAGGTCGTAGTAGTACTGGTTCCAGATGTCCTTGAGCTCGGACGCGTAAAGGCTGCTGGTCAGGCCCTCAACGCCGCTCCAGGCCACACCGGCCCAGTTCAGGTGCTGGCTTTTGTCGCCGTCGGCGAGGGTGCCGTATGACGTTCCGATGCGGGTATGACCGCTCTGGTTATACGGCTTGGTGAAACTGGCCTGGCCACCTTCGATCAGCCAGCCGTCGAAGCTGTGGTTGCTCAGGCTGATGCCACGAAAGGTCTGCGGCAGCATCCGCGTGTCGCCGCCGGCGATGACCGGGTTGGTGAGGAACAGATCACCGGCCTTCAACTCGGTATCGAAGGCGCGCAGCTTCAACGTCCCGCCTGCGGTGGAGAACGAGCCCGGCGCTTTGCCGTTGCCATCGCTGATCGGCAGGATGCTCGAACCGTCGGTCCCGCCACCCCCATCGAGTTTCAGGCCGAGCATGGCGTGGGCATCGACGCCGAAGCCGACCGTGCCTTCGGTGTAGCCGGACTGGAACACGCCGAGAAAACCTTGACCCCACTCGATATTGTCGTCCGCCTTCTGCAAGCGGTTGCGATTCATGTAGTAGTTGCGGGCGTTGAGGTTGAGGCTCGAGCCTGCGACGAAGCCCTGTTGGGCTGGCTCATCGGCGTGGACAGCGGGGGCAATCGTTGCGGCAATTGCAATGAACAGCGGGGTGAGGCGGACAGGGTAAAACACGTGCGGTGGGGCTCCTTGGGTCAGCGGGCCGCTCTGTTTCTTGAGCGGCTTGATGTTTCTTGTTGTTACAGACGCAGCAGACGGCTTTCAGACCACAACGAAAAAAGGCCGCTGAATGGCAGCGGCCTGGAGTGACGACGGTTGAACGGGAAGAGCCAAACAACCGCGTCGAGGGAAACCTTTCGCGGTGCGACTCAGCTGTCTTTCTCGAGCGCTTGAGCCTGGGAAGTAGCGGCCTGCTGGGATTGCGTCGCGTCTTGAGCCTTGGCCATCACTTCGGCCTGATGCTGATCGAATGCCTGCGCGCGAGCGACGTTGTGCGCCACGAACGCTTGCGATTCTTCAGCCATCGCCATCGGCGACAGAATCAATGAGGACAAAACGAATGCGCTGGCAATACCCATACTGTTGGACATCTTGAAAACCTTCTCGCTTGGCGAGTGCTGTTTGGTGCGGGCAAAGATAAGGTTGCCGAGGGTTGGGAAACAGCGTGATTTTCATAAATGACTGTTACAGCAAAAGCAAAGATCATCCCGTCGAGTTGATCGTTCCCACGCTCCGCGTGGGAATGTCTCCACGGACGCTCCGCGTTCGGTTTGGAAGGGACGCAGAGCGTCCCGGGCTGCATTCCCACGCGGAGCGTGGGAACGATCGCTCGACAAAAAATCAGACCGGGAGGTTGATGCCGAAGGTGTTCATGCCCCGGTCACTGCGCACAAACACATCCCCGCCATGCATCAGCGCAATCGCCTTGACGATGGCCAGCCCCAGCCCGTGGTTATTGCCGCTGTTGCTACGCGAGGCATCAACCCGATAAAACCGCTCGAACAACCTCGGCAGATGCTCGCTGGCAATCGGCGTCCCGGGATTGGCTACGCCAATGCTTACCTGATGTTCTTCAACCTCGATGCGCACCTCGATCACCTGGCCCGGTTCGGTATGCTGCACCGCGTTGCTGAGTAAATTGATCAATGCCCGGCGCAGATGCGCGACCTCGATCTGCACTTGCGCATCGCCGCTGACCTGCACTTCAACCTGCGCGTCTTCAAGAATGAAATCCAGATAGTCCAGTGTCGTCGCCACCTCATCAGCCAGTGACGTCGAGGTCAGTTTGGTCGCCTTGTTGCCCTGATCGGCACTGGCGAGAAACAGCATGTCGTTGATGATCGAACGCAGCCGCTCCAGCTCTTCGAGGTTCGATTGCAGCACTTCGAAATAGTGTTCGGCGGAGCGCCCGCGAGTCAGTGCGACCTGGGTCTGGCCGATCAGGTTGGTCAGCGGCGAGCGCAGTTCATGGGCGACGTCGGCGTTGAATGATTCCAGCCGTGAATAGGCCAGTTCGACCCGTTCCAGGGTCGAGTTGAACGACTCGACAAACTGTTCCAGTTCCGGCGGCAGCGGCGACAGGCGCAAGCGTCCGGCGCGCAGCGGTGGTGCCAGACGCTGGGCTTCCTGCGACAGTTTGATCAGCGGCTTCAGACCGATTCTTGCAACCCAATAGCCCAATGCAGAGGCCAGCAGCACCCCGACAATCGCCAGACTGATCAGGGCGATGAGCAAGTGATGCTGGGTCTGATGCAGCGTCTCGGTGTCGATGCCGATCATGAAGCGCAACGGCGGACGCTGGTCCTTGGCGGGGAACTGACTGACCAGCACTTTCAGTGGGTAGGGTTGATCGGGCAGTTGCAGATCGTGCATGCCCAACGGGCCATTGATCGCGGCACGAATCTGCGGCGTAAGGTTGCCGTATTCGTAGCGCGGATCACCGCTGCTGATCCAGAAGCTGATGCGCTTGTCTTCCTCGCCGAGCAGCTTGAGCTTGTTGTTGATCTTCACCCAATGCTCCGGCGTGCCGTAACGGCCGACGGTGGATTCGAGCACGCTGTACCGCGCATCCAGCTCGGCTTCGGGCAACAAACCCAGACCTTTGTCGACCTGCTGATACAGCGCGCCGCCAATCAACAGAAACACCACCAGCGCCACCAGCGTGAACATGCCGCTCAGGCGCAAGGCAATCGAGTTACTGGACACCACGGCTCTCCAGCACATAACCCATACCGCGAATGGTGTGCAGCAGTTTTTCGTTGAACGGCCCGTCGAGCTTGGCGCGCAGGCGTTTGATCGCGACTTCGACGACGTTGGCGTCACTGTCGAAATTGATGTCCCAGACCATTTCCGCGATTGCGGTCTTCGAAAGGATTTCGCCTTGGCGACGGGCGAGCACGCTGAGCAGGGAAAACTCTTTCGCGGTCAGATCCAGGCGCGTGCCGGCGCGGGTGGCTTTGCGGCTGATCAGGTCGATCCACAGGTCGGCGATGGTCACTTGCACCGGCTCATGGCCGCCGCTGCGGCGGGTCAGTGCTTGCAGCCGGGCGACCAGTTCGAGAAAGGAAAACGGTTTGCCGAGGTAATCGTCGGCGCCGTCGCGCAGGCCCTTGATGCGGTCTTCGACGCGCTCGCGGGCGGTGAGCATGATCACCGGGGTCTGCTTGCGCGCACGTAATGCGCGCAGTACGCCGAAGCCATCGAGCCCCGGCAGCATGACGTCGAGGACGATCACGGCGTAGTCGCATTCCAGCGCCAGATGCAGGCCTTCGACACCGTCGCGGGCAAGGTCGACGGTGTAGCCCTGTTCGGTCAGGCCACGGTGCAGATAATCCGCGGTTTTTTCTTCGTCTTCGATGATCAGAACGCGCATGACCGCCTCAGTCTGTGGTCGCCAGTGCCGTTGCGGGCGTTGGGGCTGGTGGGTGTGAGTGCCGGTGAAACAGCCGCTCGAGCCATAAGTATATGACCGGCGTGGTGAACAGCGTCAGCATCTGGCTGACCAGCAAACCGCCGACCACGGCAATCCCCAACGGCTGGCGCAGTTCGGCGCCGGTGCCGTAGCCGAGCATCAGCGGCAATGCGCCGAGCAGGGCGGCGAGGGTGGTCATGATGATTGGCCGGAACCGGGTGATGCACGCTTCGAAAATCGCCTCCTGCGGCGGCAGACCGCGCTGGCGCTGCGCCTCGAGCGCGAAGTCGATCATCAGGATGCCGTTCTTTTTGACGATGCCGATCAGCAGCACCAGACCGATCAACGCCATGATCGAAAAGTCCTGGCCGCAGATCCACAGCATGATCACCGCGCCCAGACCTGCCGCCGGCAGGGTCGAAATGATCGTCAGTGGATGCACGAAGCTTTCATAAAGCACGCCGAGAATGATGTACACCGCCACCAGCGCCGCCAGAATCAGCCACGGCTGGCTGGCCAGCGAACTCTGGAACGCCTGCGCCGCACCCTGGAAATTGCCGCTGATCGCGGTGGGCATGCCGATCTCGGCCTTGGCCTGGTTGAGCTGAATCACCGCATCGCCCAATGCCACGCCGGGGGCGAGGTTGAATGACATATTGGCGGCGGGGAACATGCCGTCATGGGCAATCGACAGCGGACCGATGGTTGGCGCGTCAAACCTTGCCAGCGCCGACAGCGGCACCATCTCGCCGCTCAGTGGCGAGCGCAGGTAAAAATAGTTGAGGCTTTCGGCCTTGCCGCGCTGCTTGGTGTCCAGCTCGAGAATCACGTTGTACTGGTTGACCTGGGTCTGGAATTCATTGATCTGCCGTTGGCCGAATGCATCGTACAGCGCCTCGTCGACATCGCTGGCGGTCAGGCCGAAACGCGCGGCGGCGCTGCGGTCGATGCTGATGTGAGTGATGCTGCCGCCCAGTTGCAGGTCATTGGATATGTCGCGGAATGCCGGGTTGCTGCGCAGTTTCTCGGTCAGGCGCTGGGTCCAGGTGGCGAGGGTCGCGCCGTCGTTGCTCTTGAGTACGTATTGGTACTGCGCACGGCTGGGGCCGGAGCTGAGGTTGATGTCCTGCCCGGCGCGCAAATAAAGGACGATGCCGGGCACTTTCATCAGTTGCGGGCGGATGCGATCGATGAACTGGCTGGCGCTGACATCGCGATCGCCACGTTTTTTCAGGGCGATCCAGAAGCGCCCGTTGGCGATGGTCTGATTGCTGCCGGAAACCCCGACCGAATGGGAAAACGCCTGCACCGCCGGATCGGCGGCGACGATTTCGGCCATCGCCAAGTGTTTTTTCACCATGTCGCCGTAGGAAATATCCGCAGCGGCTTCGGTGGTGCCGAGGACGAACCCGGTGTCCTGCACCGGGAAGAACCCCTTGGGAATGAAAATGTACCCGGCGACCGCCAACGCCAGCGAAAGGCCAAATACACCAATCATCAGTTTCTGGTGGTCGAGGGCGCGGCGCAGGCCTTTTTCGTACCAGCCGAGCAGGCGTTCGCTGAAACCGGGTTTGGCGTTGGCGTGATGTACCGGCTTACGCATAAACAGCGCGGCAAGGGTTGGCGCCAGGGTCAGCGACACCACCACGGAAATCATGATCGTCGAAGTCGCTGTCAGGGCGAATTCCTTGAAAAGACGCCCGACCACACCGCCCATGAACAGCAGCGGAATGAATGCCGCCACCAGTGAAAAACTGATCGAAACGACGGTGAAGCCAATCTCGCCGGCCCCCTTGATCGCCGCCTCGCGCATATCATCGCCGGCCTCGAGATGGCGATGGATGTTTTCCACCACCACAATCGCATCGTCCACGACGAAGCCGACCGCGACGACGATCGCCACCAGCGTCAGGTTGTTCAGGCTGAAGCCGAGGACGTACATCAGGGCGAAACTGGCGATCAGCGAGACGCCGAGCACCGCCGAAACAATCAGCGTCGCCGATAACTGCCGCAGGAACAGCGCCATCACCGCGACCACCAGCAGGATCGCGATCAGCAAAGTGATCTCGACTTCATGCAGCGAGGCGCGAATGGTTTGCGTGCGGTCGATCAGGGTTTTCACCTGCACCGAGGCCGGCAGCATCGCTTCGAGGCCGGGCAGGGCGGCCTGAATGCGGTCGACGGTTTCAACAATGTTGGCGCCGGGCTGGCGGAAAATCACCAGATTCACACCGGGGCGATCTCCGGCCCAGGCCTGCACGTAGGCATCTTCCGCACCGTTGACGACTTTGGCGACATCGCGCAGGTGGACCGGGGCGCCATCTTTGTAGGAAACGATGAGCTGGCTGTAATCCTCGGGGTGGAACAACTGGTCGTTGGTCGACAGCGTCGAGATGCTCGATTCGCCGTACAGCGCACCTTTAGCCAGGTTAAGGCTGGTCTGCTGGATCGCCAGCCGAATGTCGGCCAGCGTCAGGCCGATGGCCGCGAGTTTGTCCGCCGAGGCTTGTACGCGAATCGCCGGACGTTGCTGACCGGTGATGTTGATCTGGCCGACGCCGTCGACCTGACTGATCTGACGCGAGAGCAGGGTTTCCACCAGGTCGCTGAGTTCGGTGCCGGGCATCTGTGTCGAGCTGACGCTGAGGATCAGCACCGGGCTATCGGCCGGGTTGACCTTCTTCCACGTTGGCAACGTCGGCATGTCTTTTGGCAACTTGCCGGCGGCGGTGTTGATCGCCGCCTGTACTTCCTGGGCGGCGGTGTCGATGCTTTTGTCGAGGGTAAATTGCAGGGTCAGCAGAGTTGAGCCCAGCGCGCTGCTGGAGGTCATCTGGGTCATGCCGGGGATGGCGCTGAATTGCACCTCCAGCGGCGTGGCCACTGAGGAAGCCATGGTGTCGGGGCTGGCGCCGGGCAACTGTGCCGAGACCTGGATCGTAGGAAATTCCGCTTCCGGCAGTGGCGCAATTGGCAAACGCGGGAAGGCAATTACGCCGACCAGTACCAGAGCGAACGTCAGCAAAATCGTCGCCACCGGGTGATCGATGCACCAGGTCGAGATGCCCTTGTGCGAGTTCATGGCTTGGGCTCCGCCTGCACCACTTGCGGCGGCTCACTCATGATTTGCACGCTCGAGCCCGGTTTGAGTCGCGACTGGCCGTCGGTCACCAGCACGTCACCAGCGTTGACGCCTTTGATGATGTCCTGGCCGCTGCCCTGATAAACCATTTGCACCGGCACCGCCTCGACCTTGTCGTCCTTCACGCGGTAAACAAAGTGTTGTTCGAGGCCACGCTGTACGACGGTGGGCGGAACCACCAGCGCATCTTTATCCACAGCCGTCTGAATTTTTACCGTCACCAGCAAACCCGGCCAGAGCTTCTGGCTGGCATTGGCGAATTCGGCCTTGGCGCGGATGGTGCCGGTGTTGGCGTTGATCTGATTGTCGATCAGGGTCAGCTGACCTTCGCCGAGCAGATTGCCGGTTTCGCCATCAGTATCGGCTCCGATGTACGCCTTGACCGGGGCGCGTTGCGGATCGCTGATCAGACTCTGCAGGGTCGGCAGCATCTGCTGCGGCAGGGAGAATTCGACGGCGATCGGGTCGATCTGCGTGACGGTGAACAGGCCCTGGGTGTCGGTCATGCGCAGGAAGTTGCCTTCATCGACGGTACGAATACCGACGCGCCCGGTGACCGGAGAGCGAATCTGCGTGTAGGACAGTTGCACCTGCGCCGCATCAATCGAGGCCTGATTGCCTTGCGCGGTGGCCTTGAGCTGATTGACCAGCGCTTGCTGCTGGTCGAAGGTCTGCTTCGACACGCCGTCGTCGACGCTGAGCAGTTTGTAGCGCTTGAGATTGACCAGCGCGACCTGCAACTGCGCCCGACTCTCGCCCAACTGCGCCCGGGCCTGGTCGAGGCTGGCGCGGATCGAGCGGTCGTCGATGGTGGCGAGCAGGTCGCCTGCTTTGACCAGTTGGCCTTCCTTGACCAGAATTTTCGTCAGGATCCCGTCGATCTGCGGACGCACCACCACGCTGTGCAGCGACAGCACCGAGCCGATGCCGCTGGTATAGCGCGGCACGTCTTTGGCGCTGACCGTCACCACCCGCACCGGAATGGCAGTCGGTGTAGCCAGTTTGGCCGGCGCCGGTTTCAGCGCGAACCACAGGCCGGCGGCTGCCAGCAGAATCAGGAGAGTGGCCAGCAGGATTTTGTTTTTCTGGATGGACATGCGCGGCGCCGAAGTCTGGAGTTTGGGCAGATTGACCAGTTATAAACCGGTCAGGCGGTCGGCAGGGTGACGGCTGGCTGTCAGGATTGTCAGTTTCCGACGTTAATTGCTCTGGCTGCGATTACCGTTGAGTTGATAAGTCCCTAAAAGGGACCTATCGTTCCTGTTTTGGGACTCTTCGGTTTGCGCCAGTGGAAAACCTTTCTTTAAGCGAAGCCCTGTTCACCGCCACCCAGCAAAAAGTGTTGGGATTGTTGTTCGGCAAGCCTGACCAGACGTTCTACGCCAACGAAATTGTGCGCTGGGCACGGGTTGGCAAAGGCGGCCTGATGCGTGAACTCGATCGATTGCAACGAGCCGGGATCCTCAGTATGACTCGAGTGGGTAACCAGACCCATTACCAGGCCAACCCCGCATGTCCTATCTACGCGGAGCTTCTGGGCATCACGCGCAAGACATTCGGTGTTGCCGAGCCTCTTCGTCAGGCATTAGAACCGTTTGCCGAACAGATCACGTGGGCGTTCGTGTATGGCTCCATCGCCAAAAACTCGGCGAACACACTCAGTGACATAGATCTCATGCTGATTGGCGAAGGCCTGCACTACAGTGAGTTGATGGAGCGACTCATGCCGTTGGAGGAGCAATTGGGGCGTCCCATCAACCCGACGCTATACACCCCGCAAGACTGGGCTACGAAGCTGGCGGCACAGAACAGTTTTGTCATGCGAGTGATGCAGCAGGAAAAAATCGATCTGTCAGGGGCAAACCCTTTGGAGTCCAAGGATGGGCAGCAACGAGAGTCTGGAGAATCTTCTACGTAGCGGTGTACTGAAAGCGGAGCCACCTGACCGCAAGGAGTGTGAGGGGCTGATGCGCTCGGCTCTGGATAGGCTCAAGGATGCGCACACCTGCACACTGTCGTTTTCCAGCCGGTTCGATTTGGCCTACAACGCCGCTCACGCGCTGGCGCTGACAGCTCTTCGCCTGAGTGGCTATCGATCGGACAAGCGCTATCTGGTATTCCAGTGCCTGATCCATACCACGCAAAGCAGCAAGGTTCAGGTGCGATTGTTTGCGCTGTGCCATGAGCGGCGCAATCTCGCCGAATACGAAGGCTATATGGATGAAGATGACGCGCTTCTTGAGCAATTGCTGGAGAGCACGTCGCAATTGTTGGGTGACGTTCAGCATCGCATGAACTGAAATATCATCACGCAGTGTCAGTGCCAGGGAACCATTCAGCGCATCGCGCAAATCTTCAGATGCCGAGCCAGAGCGCACAGGTATACTGCGCGCCTTTGCGGCTCACTGATCGGGCCGACTTTTTGTTCCCGGAGCTTTTATGACTTCCCCGACCCAACCGCCGGTTGACGACGCTGTGAGCGACGTCCCGGCTGAAGTGGCTGACGCCAGCGAAACCAAGGCCGAGATCCCGGCGTTCAAGTTCCCGTTCAAGCCGGGCGAGCTGGCTTCGGCGAAAGGCTCGAATCAGCCGTGGTACAAGAATGGCGCGAAGAATGGCCACACCAAAACCCCGGGCATGGCGCCGCCGGGGACGCGTCGGTCGATGGGCAAGCGCTGACATCGGAAAGTGATGGTGCTTGTGCTGGCCTCTTCGCGAGCAGGCTCGCTCCCACATTGGATTTGTGTAGAACCCAAACCTGTGGGAGCGAGCCTGCTCGCGAAAGCGACATCCGCTACAGCACAAATACCAGATCAAGCCGCGCGCAATGAAATAAACGCATAAGTCTGCGCCGGTTCCGTCACCACCTGCCCACCCGCAGCCAGTACCTGTCCGGCCACATCATCGCCAGACAAATGAAACAGCCATTCACTGGTTTGCGCCGCCATCGGTTGCGCGCTCACCTGGTCGATCACCGCTGCAAACGCATCCATGTTCGGCAAGTACGCGGTGAACCCGTCGCCCTTGAGCGCCGTGGTGCGAATCCCCAACGTTGCGCAGATCGCATCCTTGAGTCTGATGTCATCCCGATCCGCCTGACGCGAACGCTGGATCAGCTCAACCAGTTCCCGATCAACCAACTCACCGCCCACGATCAGCTCCGGCCCCTGCTCCCAGGACTCTGGCGGGCAATCCTTGGCAGCTGGATTGAGCGGAATGTGCGGATTGATTTCCGCCGGGTAAATCCGGCACACCAGCGGGCGCCGCTCGTAGATCCGGCAGCGCTTGTCGTCGTCAAGATTCCGGCAGGGGCCGACGTTGTAGGCGGCAAAGGTGATCGCCACGTGAGCATCAGTAGTGCCACTGCGGACCACCGCCGAACGGCGCTCGGCATGTTCGCGCTGCTGCGCTGGCAGGCCCAGGCCATTGCCGAGAAACGCCTCGACCAGCACGATCACCTGACCGCCATCCGCCGCCCACATGCGGGCTTCGGCCAGCGTCAGCGGGACATGGTGGTCAGTGCAGCATTTGCCGCAACCTACGCAGGAAAACGTCGTATTCATTGAGCGATCTGTCTTCAATCAGGGTGTGAAACGACGGCAGAAAACCATCGCACAGAACCGGATCGAAGCAAGGACTGCGCCACTCAGTGGGTTTTCGTGACCGGACGAATCGAATCCCACTCGGTGACGAACGCGGTTTTCGACTGTTTGTTGTACAGACACAGCTCGCTGCCTTGCTGGCCTTTCAAGTGTTTTTGCGGGTATTGGCCTTGCAGCAGGACAGCGGTGTAACCGACGCGGTCATCGAATTGCGCAGGTGTGCCGACCGGTTTGACGTTTTTCAGGCCACTGGCCTTGGTGCAGCTGGCGAGTACGGTCTTGTCATAGGCAGCCCAGGCGTCGGGGCTGGAGGCGTGGGCCTGGGAGGCGAGGGCGGTGAGGCTGAGCAGCGCTAGGGTGATGGCTTTCATGGTTGGGGCATCCTTGGTTATGGCCAAGGTTGGAGTCTGTCGGATAGCGGAAGTTGCCAGTGCTGCCCTTCGCGAGCAGGCTCGCTCCCACAGTTTGAAATGCAATCCATCTGTGGGAGCGAGCCTGCTCGCGAAAGCGGTAGATCAGTCGGGCACAAGCTCGCGCCGAACCACAACCATCCCGACACTCTCATACAACCGCCGCGCCCGCAGGTTGTCCTCCAGAACCCGCAAATCGACAAACCCCTCGCGCCGCTGTTGAAAGACGCTGAAGGCATGCAGCAACAACGCGCGTCCAAGCCCCCGGCCCTGCATTCGCGGGTGCACTACCAGATTCTTGATATACGCACTGGTCCAGCACTGCGCCACGCCCACCACGCCCTCGGCATCGCAGGCCACGAAACACAAAGCTGGATCGTATTCAGGGTCGCTGGCAAAGCGCTGACGCCAGTCGTCCAGTGACGGCACTCGACCGCCACCTTCCAGCTGTCCGAGCTGCATCAACTGATGCACCGCCGGCGCCAGCTCCTCGCAGTAGACGGACAGCTCAACCCCGTCCGGCCACTGCGCATCCGGCAGAACCCCACTCAAGTCGCGCCGCAGCAGAAAGCAAAACGTCTCGGCCAAGACTCAGTGCCCATTGGCCGCGACGTGCTTGGCGGCTTCGATCAGGCGTTGGGTCAGCTCCGGCGAGGAGAACTTGGTCAGCACCGCATTGGCACCGGCCAGTCGGGCCTTTTCACTGTTCATCGCGCTGTCGAGGGAGGTGTGCAGCAAGACGTACAAGTGCGCAAAGTCCGGGGTCTCGCGCAGGGTTCGGGTGAAGGCGTAGCCGTCCATTTCCGACATTTCGATGTCGGAGACGATCAGATTGATCTGCTGCGCGGTGCCTTGCAGGTCGAGCAGGCAGTCGATGGCTTCCTTGGCACTGCGCGCGGTGTGGCATTGCAGGCCGAGGTTGCGCAGGGTGTGCACCGATTGCTGCAGGGCCACCTGGCTGTCATCGACCACCAGAATGCGCGCGTTGCCGAGCACTTCAGCGTCTTCCATGGTCAGGTCGGTCGGCGCCATTTCGATCTGCGCCGGGGCGATGCTGTGGATGACTTTTTCGATATCCAACACCTGCACCAGCGTACCGTCCACCGAGGTCACGCCGGTGATGTAGGCGCGCGAGCCGCCAGAGCCGAACGGTGGCGGCTTGATGTCGGTGGTCAGGCAATGGACGATCTTGCTGACCGCCTGCACATGCAGACCCTGCTTGGAACGGCTGACATCGGTGACGATCAGGCAGCCACCGTTGGGATCTTCCAGAGGCCGCTCGCCGATCGCGCGGCTGAGATCGATCACCGACAGCGATGCACCGCGCAGCGAGGCGATGCCTTTAACGTGCGGGTGCGACTCCGGCAGCTTGGTCAGCGGCGGGCAGGGGATGATTTCACTGACTTTCAGCAGGTTGATCGCCATCAGCTTGCCGCTGCGCAAGGTAAACAGCAGAAGCGAAAGTGAATCTGCGCGGGCTTTGGTGGAGGACATAAGAACCTTCTGTGGGGCGAGAGTGGGAATCGCCAGAAACTTTTGATGCCGTGTTATCGGCGTTAAAGGGATGGGCTTTAGGTTAGTTGTCGGGTAGTCGGCTTGAGTTGATCGCTGTTCTCTCTATCACTGCCCCTCACCCCAGCCCTCTCCCAGAGGTAGAGGGGGCCGACGGAGGTGTCTGGCGTTTTACACCGACCTGAACGACCGAGTCGATTATGGATTCGGAAGAAATCTTTCACGTCAGTGGAATTCTTCAATATCCCCCAATCAGTCCCCTCTCCCTCTGGGAGAGGGCTAGGGCTAGGGTGAGGGTGTGCTTTTAGCTCTTCATGCCTAGTCGTTTGGCCATCCGCCCCAGATTCGCCCGATCCACCCCCAACTCCCGGGCCGCACTCGCCCAGTTATCCTGATGACGCTCCAGCGCTGCACTGATCAGCCGCCGCTGAAACTCATCGGTGGCAGTGCGCAGATCCCCGCTGATCATCGGCAGCACGTTGACCAAGTCGGCACTGGCAGGCGCAACCACTTTATCCACAACCTCACGCGGCAAATCCAGATCCGCCGCGCTCAGACTCAGAATCTTCGGCCGCACTTTGCAGTTACCCAGCGCTTTTAGCGCACTGCGCCCGATCAAGTGCTCCAGTTCGCGCACATTGCCCGGCCAGGTGTAGGCGAGCAGCGCTTCCTGAGCATCACTGTTCAAACGCAGGCTATTGAGGCCCATGCGCGAGCGGTTCTGCTCGAGAAAGAAGCCACTGAGCAGCAACACGTCGCGCCCGCGATCGCGCAGGGCCGGCACCCGCAGCGGGTACACGCTCAAGCGGTGATAGAAGTCGGCACGGTAGCGACCGCTGCGCACTTCTTCGGCCAGATCACGATTGGTCGCGGCAATCAGACGCACGTCGACCTGGTGCTCTTTGTCCGAGCCCAGGCGCTGCAATTGACCGCTCTGCAATACGCGCAGCAACTTGGCCTGGACCGTCAGCGACAGCTCGCCGACTTCATCAAGAAACAGCGTGCCGCCATTGGCCAGTTCGAACTTGCCGCGCCGGTCGCTGGTGGCGCCGGTGAAGGCGCCGCGCACGTGGCCGA
Source organism: Pseudomonas sp. Sample_21 (assembly GCF_004307525.1). Lineage (NCBI taxonomy): Bacteria > Pseudomonadati > Pseudomonadota > Gammaproteobacteria > Pseudomonadales > Pseudomonadaceae > Pseudomonas > Pseudomonas sp. Sample_21. The sequence goes on from NZ_RCNZ01000088.1 coordinate 138,847, forward strand.
ACAGTTCGCTTTCCACCAGCGTGTCGGGGAGGGCGGCGCAGTTGAGGCTGATGATCGGTTTGTCGGCGCGCGCGGAGGCGGCGTGGATGGCTTGGGCCACGAGCTCTTTGCCGACCCCGGTTTCGCCGGTGATCAGAACAGTCAGATCACTGCCGCCGACCAGATTGATTTCTTCCACCAAACGTTTATGCGCCTTGCTCTGGCCGATCATTTCGCGGTGCTGCTGACCGCTGGCCTGACGGTAGACCTCGGCGCGCTGATGTTCGTCTTCGGCGCGGGTGGCCAGACGTTCGATGCGTTCGGCCGCATTGACCGTGGCCGAGGCGAGGCTGGCGAAGGCTTGCAGGGCGTCGAGTTCGATCGGCTCGAAACGCTCCGGGTCCAGCGCGTCGAGGGTGATCAGGCCCCAGAGTTTTTCATCGACGAATAAAGGACAGCCGAGGCAGTCGTGAACTTCAAGATGATCGTCGAGGCCATCGACCAATCCGTCATAAGGATCGGGCAGGTCGCTGTCGGCAGCGAAGCGCGTCGGCCCGGCGCCGGCCAGCAGGATTTCAAAACGCGGATGCTCGCTGACCTTGAAGCGCCGGCCGAGGGTGTCGGTACTCAAGCCATCCACCGCCAGCGGCACCAATGATTCGCCATCCAGACGCAACAACGCGGCGGCATCGCAGGGCAACAAGGCGCGCATGGCCTCGAGCAAACGCCGGTAGCGCTCACCTTCGGGCAGTTCGCGGGAGAGGTCGGCGACCAGGGGCAGCAGGGCGGTAAGCAGGGATTTAGCGGTCATGGTTATGTAGTCAAAGAGACAAGGTGTAGTCGCGATGACTATACGTTCATTTGTGTCCAAATGACTAGGTAGGTTTCAAGCTGTTGAATTCAAAGGATTAATTAGTTGGCACGAAAGCTGATATCCCTGATGCAATCTTTCAAGAAAGCGCAGGAGTCACCTTATGCTTAGCGTCCAGGATCGTGCCATCATCAAATCCACCGTGCCTCTGCTGGAAAGCGGCGGCGAGGCGTTGATCACGCATTTCTACCGCATGATGCTCTCCGAATACCCGCAAGTGCGCCCGCTGTTCAACCAAGCGCATCAGGCCAGTGGCGATCAGCCGCGTGCCTTGGCCAACGGCGTGCTGATGTACGCCCGGCACATCGATCAGCTCGACCAGTTGGGCGATCTGGTGGCGAAGATCATCAACAAACACGTCGCCCTGCAGATTCTGCCGGAGCATTACCCGATCGTCGGCACCTGCCTGCTGCGCGCCATTTCCGAAGTGCTCGGCGAAGAGATCGCCACGCCTGAGGTGATGAGTGCCTGGGGCGCTGCGTACGGGCAACTGGCCGACATCCTGATCGGCGCGGAAACCGCGATCTATGACCAGAAGGAGCAAGCCGTCGGCGGCTGGCGCGGTGCGCGGGAATTCATCGTTGCGGCGAAGGTGCAAGAGAGCGCCGAAATCACCTCGTTCTACTTCGAACCGGCGGACAAAGGGCCGATTCTTGCGGCCGAACCGGGTCAGTACATCGGCATGAAGCTGATCCTCGACGGCGAAGAAATCCGTCGTAACTATTCGCTGTCGGCACTGGCCAACAATGGTCAGTACCGCATCAGCGTCAAGCGTGAACCGAATGGTCGCGCGTCCAACTACCTGCATGATCAACTGCACGTCGGCGCGAGCATCCAACTGTTCCCGCCGTCGGGCGAATTCACCCTGGCGGCCAGCGACAAACCACTGGTGCTGATCAGTGGCGGCGTCGGCATCACCCCGACGCTGGCGATGCTGGAAGCAGCGCTGGCCACCGAACGTCCGGTGCACTTTATCCACTGCGCGCGCAATGGCAGCGTCCACGCATTCCGTGACTGGGTCGATGCGCTGGCGGCGCGTCATCCGCAACTCAAGCGCTTCTATTGCTACGCCGAAGAAGATGGGATCAGCCCGGCGGCGGACAAGGTTGGCCTGCTCAGCGAAGAACTGCTCGGCCAGTGGCTGCCGGCGCAGCGTGATGTCGATGCGTACTTCTTGGGACCGAAGGGGTTCATGGGCGCGATCAAGCGGCATCTGAAAGCGTTGGGCGTGCCGGAGAAACAGAGCCGTTACGAGTTCTTCGGCCCGGCTGCTGCTCTGGAGTGATCCGAGACCGAGTTGTCTCGTTCGCGAGCAGGCTCGCTCCCACCGGATTTGCGTTCGACGCAGTTCCATTGTGGGAGCGAGCCTGCTCGCGAATCTTCTGCGCGCCGCAAAAGCCATGTTGGTTAATCATTCCTTAACCGCTCTATCGTTTATTGCCCCGGTGTAGACTTGCGACAATTTCAGCCGCCGGCCGGCTGGACCATGGACTTACAAAGGAAAGGCAATGAGCGAGGAAACGATGCGGTTGGGGCGTGAGCGGCGCTATCTGGTGTTGCTGGGGATCATCTGCCTGGCATTGATCGGCGGCGCACTTTACATGCAGGTCGTGCTAGGGGAAGCACCTTGCCCTCTGTGCATCCTGCAGCGCTATGCACTGTTGCTGATTGCACTGTTCGCCTTCATTGGCGCGGGCATGCGCAGCCGTCGCAGCATCACCGTGTTCGAGACGCTGGTGGTGATCTGTGCGATCGCCGGGGCTGGTGTGGCCGGGCATCACGTCTATACGCAGTTCTATCCGGCGGTGAGCTGTGGCGTCGATGTGCTGCAGCCGATTGTCGATGATCTGCCGCTGGCAAAGATTTTCCCGCTGGGCTTTCAGGTTGACGGTTTCTGCTCGACGCCGTATCCGCCGATCCTCGGTCTGTCGCTGGCGCAATGGGCGCTGGTGGCCTTCGTGCTGGTGGTCATTCTGGTGCCTCTGCTGACTTCGCGTAATCGAAAAGCGCTGCACTGATTCAACTTCTCGGCAGAGCTGCCGATAAACAAAACGCCCCGATTTTCGCTGCTGAAAATCGGGGCGTTTTGCATTTCAGAGCGTTTGTGAAAACACCGTGACGAACGGCAATGAAGCGTGCGGCAAATGTGCGACATGTTGTCACACAGGGGCTGTCGCAGGGACTCGGGATGCGGCGGATTGGCCGCCTGTTACATAAAAACATTGGCCAGCTTCAGCGTTTTCGGGCTTGAGCACGGACGTACCAGAGCAGGCAGTTTTAACAGGCGCCGGCAGATGGGCGAAGCCCTTGGAACATCGGGCTTTGCGCCGCTCCAGCGTTTGTAGATCGGGTGCAGAGCTGTCTGATTTGAGGCGGTTACGCTGGCAGATTTTGCCGCTTTTATTGAGAAGCGCTTTCGATAACTTGCGCAACTTTTGCAAAAATGGCGATGGATTGTTGCTCTGAGTGATAAAAATTATTTCGGGATAAGACATGGTGTATAGGGCGCTACCTATCTACAATCGCCCGCACTGAATTCCCGACGCTGTTCAGCCTTTATCAAGGAACTGATCAGGAGGTCGGGTGTCGAGCGAGCCGCGAGGTTTTCGAGACACCCTGGTGTCGGTGCCTTTCCAATTTTCCGCACCAAATGGAATTGGTCTGTAACAAGGCCTTTGACCACGAATTCGAATAAGAACTGAACGCTGTCCCAAGGTTTTGTCGAGCGTGAGACGCGCGACGGGCGGCCCTTATTCAATCCAAAGAAAATGCCAACCCTTGGCAGGGTGAAGTGTTGGCGATCAAAACCCAACTGCATTGCGCAAGCTGCTTTAGAGGTCGTGAGATGAGTAAAAACAGGTACCCCAGATTACTAGGCCTAGTGCCGCTGCTCGGCACGTTGTTGCTGGGAGGCTGCAACATGACCTTGCTCAATCCAACGGGCCAGGTCGGCCTGGAACAGCGCAACCTGATCATCACCGCCACGCTGCTGATGCTGTTGGTCGTCGTGCCGGTCATCGTCATGACCTTCCTGTTTGCCTGGAAGTACCGCGCTTCGAACAAGAACGCGGTCTACACGCCGAAGTGGTCGCACTCGACCAAGATCGAAGTGGCCGTATGGACCATCCCGGTGCTGATCATCATCGCCCTGGGCTACATCACTTACATCTCGACTCACGAGCTGGACCCGTATCGTCCGATCGAGTCTGACGTCAAGCCGGTGACCATCGAAGTCGTCGCGCTGGACTGGAAGTGGCTGTTCATCTACCCGGAACAAGGCATTGCCACGGTCAACAAGATCGTGTTCCCGGCGCACACGCCAATCAACTTCAAGATCACCTCCGATGCCGTGATGAACTCGTTCTTCATCCCGGGCCTGGGCGGCCAGATCTACGCGATGGCGGGCATGCAGACCAAGCTGCACCTGATCGCTGACCGCAACGCTGAAATGGACGGTATCTCCGCCAACTACAGCGGTGCCGGTTTCACCGGTATGAAATTCAAGGCTATCTCCACTACTCAGGAAGATTTCGACGCCTGGGTAAGTGAAGTCAAGAAGTCGCCTAAACAGCTTGATCAGGCTGAATACGCGGCCCTGGCCAAACCGAGCCAGAACAACCCAGTCGAACTCTACTCGTCGGTCACGCCGAACCAGTTCCAGATCATCGTCGACAAGTACGAAGGTATGAAGCCGGGCAAGCCGCTGAAGCACGAGAAGAAAGAGAAAGAAGTGGCGGCCACGGATATTGACGCGGGTTCGCATTCAGCTGCCGGGGCAGAGGAGTAAACGATGTTTGGTAAATTAAGTTGGGAAGCAGTCCCATTCCACGAGCCGATCGTGATGGTGACCATCGCCATGATCGCCCTCGGTGGTCTGGCGCTGTTCGCTGCGATCACTTACTTCAAGAAGTGGACGTACCTGTGGACTGAGTGGCTGACTTCGGTCGACCACAAGAAAATCGGCGTGATGTACATCATCGTCGCCATGGTCATGCTGCTGCGCGGCTTTGCCGACGCGATCATGATGCGTACCCAGCTGGCCATGGCCACCGAGGGTTCGCCTGGCTACCTGCCACCTGAACACTATGACCAGATCTTCACCGCTCACGGTGTGATCATGATCATCTTCATGGCGATGCCATTCTTCACCGGCCTGATGAACCTTGCAGTGCCGCTGCAGATCGGCGCGCGTGACGTTGCGTTCCCGTTCCTGAACTCCCTGAGCTTCTGGCTGCTGGTGTCCGGCGTTGTGCTGATCAACCTGTCGCTGGGTATCGGTGAATTCGCCAAGACCGGTTGGGTTGCGTATCCGCCGCTGTCGGGTCTGCAATACAGCCCTGGCGTGGGTATGGATTACTACATCTGGGCGCTACAGCTATCCGGATTGGGTACGACGTTAACCGGGGTCAACTTCCTCGCGACCGTACTGAAAATGCGTACCCCTGGCATGAAACTGATGGACATGCCGATCTTCACCTGGACCTGCACCTGGGCAAACGTTCTGATCGTGGCTTCGTTCCCGATCCTGACCGCTACCCTGGCACTGCTGACCCTTGACCGTTACATGGATTTCCACATTTTCACCAATGAACTTGGTGGCAATCCGATGATGTACGTCAACCTGTTCTGGGCGTGGGGCCACCCTGAGGTTTACATCCTGATCCTGCCGGCCTTCGGCATCTTCTCGGAAGTGATCTCGGCCTTCACCGGCAAGAAACTGTTCGGCCACCACTCGATGATCTACGCCTCGGGCGCGATCTCGGTACTGGGCTTCATGGTCTGGCTGCACCACTTCTTCACCATGGGTTCGGGTGCAAGCGTCAACGCCTTCTTCGGTCTGGCGACGATGCTGATTTCCATCCCGACGGGTGTGAAGCTGTTCAACTGGCTGTTCACCATCTACCAGGGCCGTCTGCGCTTCACCAGCCAGGTCATGTGGACTCTGGGCTTCATGGTGACCTTCGCCATCGGCGGCATGACCGGCGTACTGCTGGCCATCCCGGGTGCTGACTTCGTGCTGCACAACAGCCTGTTCGTGATCGCGCACTTCCACAACGTGATCATCGGCGGTGCGGTATTCGGTTACATCGCTGGCTTCGCGTTCTACTTCCCGAAAGCGTTCGGCTTCAAGCTGCACGAAGGCTGGGGTAAAGCAGCGTTCTGGTTCTGGATCTCGGGCTTCTTCGTCGCGTTCATGCCGCTCTATGCACTGGGCTTCATGGGCATGACCCGTCGTCTGAACGCCACCACCAACCCTGAGTGGGTACCGTACCTGTACGTTGCCATGTTCGGTGCGGTGATGATCGCTGTCGGTATCGCCTGCCAACTGATCCAGCTGTACGTCAGTGTGCGTGACCGCAACAAGCCAGAGAACGTTTGCGATCACGGTGACCCGTGGAATGCACACACCCTGGAATGGTCGACCTCGTCGCCACCACCGTTCTACAACTTCGCTGTGCTGCCTAAGGCTGACTGCATCGACCCGTTCACCGAAGCCAAGGAAAACGGTACTGCGTACCAGCGTCCGGCCAAGTACGAGCCGATCCACATGCCGAACAACACCGCCACTGGCGTGGTGATGGGCGCGCTGTTGACCGTCTTCGGTTTCGCGATGATCTGGCACATCTGGTGGCTGGCGATCGCGAGCCTGGTGGGCACCGTCGTTTACTTCGTGATCCACGCTGCACGTGACGACCAGGGCTATATGGTTCCGGTTGAAACGATCGAGCGTATCGAAGCCGAGCAGCACAAGCGTCTGGTCGCGGCAGGGAAAATCCCGGCCAATGCCACCCGTGTTGAAACCTCGTTGGAACAGGCTTAAACCATGTCGAACTTAGTGACCAATGTTGGACACGCCCATGGTGACCATGGGCACGATGACCATCACCACGACTCGGGCGAGATGACCGTATACGGTTTCTGGCTCTACCTGATGACCGACTGCATTCTGTTTGCGTCGATCTTCGCGGTGTACGCAGTACTGGTAAACAACGTTGCCGGTGGCCCGTCGGGCCACGAGATCTTCGAACTGCCTTACGTGCTGGGCGAAACCGCTCTGCTGTTGTTCAGTTCGATCACCTACGGCTTCGCCATGCTGGCGTTGTACAAGGGCAAGAAGCAGGCGGTCCTGGGCTGGTTGTTCATGACCTTCCTGCTCGGCGCGGGCTTCATCGCCATGGAGATCAACGAGTTCCACCTGCTGATCTCCGAGGGCTTTGGTCCTAGCCGTTCGGGCTTCCTGTCGGCGTTCTTCACCCTGGTCGGTACCCACGGTCTGCACGTTTCGGCCGGTCTGATCTGGATGGGCATCATGATGTATCAGGTCAACAAGCATGGCCTGACGTCGACCAACAAGACCCGTCTGAGCTGCCTGAGCCTGTTCTGGCACTTCCTGGACGTGGTCTGGATCTGCGTCTTCACCGTTGTTTACCTGATGGGGACTCTGTAATGGCTAATGCACACTCCCATGACAGCCACGATGCTGGCCACGGCAGCGTCAAGTCGTACGCCATCGGCTTCATTCTCTCGGTAATCCTGACCGTCATTCCGTTCGGTCTGGTGATGTACCCGACCCTGCCGAAGTCGACGACGCTGGCAATCGTTCTGCTGTTCGCAGTGATCCAGGTGATCGTTCACCTGTATTACTTCCTGCACCTGGACCGTTCCATTGCACAGCGTAACAACGTGATCGCATTCGTCTTTACGGCGATCGTGATCGTGCTGCTGGTTGGCCTGTCGCTGTGGATCATGTTCAGCATCCACACGTACATGATGGCGAAGTGAGGTAGACCCGATGTCGCTCAAGCACTTTATCCAAATCACCAAACCGGGGATCATTTTCGGTAACGTGCTTTCTGTGGCAGGCGGGTTCTTCCTGGCCTCGAAAGGGCATGTCGATCTGGCGGTGTTTCTGGCCGCCATGATCGGTACGTCCCTGGTCGTGGCCTCCGGTTGCGTGTTCAACAACTGCATCGACCGCGACATCGACCTGAAGATGGAACGCACCAAGAACCGTGTGCTGGTCCAGGGCCTCATCTCCCTGAAACTGGCCCTGGTTTACGCGACCATTCTGGGTGTTCTCGGCGTTGCCTTGTTGTACAAGGTGGCCAACCCGTTGGCTGCCTTGTTCGCGGTAATCGGCTTCATCATCTACGTTGGCTTCTACAGCCTGTACCTCAAGCGCAAGTCGGTTCACGGCACGCTGGTGGGCAGTCTGTCGGGCGCCATGCCGCCAGTGATCGGTTACGTTGCCGTGACCAACAGCTTCGACATGGCCGCACTGACCCTGCTGGTGATGTTCAGCCTGTGGCAGATGCCGCATTCCTACGCCATCGCGATTTTCCGTTTCAACGATTACCTGGCCGCATCGATTCCGGTGCTGCCAGTGAAACGCGGCATTCAAGTGGCGAAGAAGCACATCCTGCTCTACATCCTGGCGTTCCTCGTGGCGACCTTGATGCTGACCTTCAGCGGCTACGCCGGCATGAGCTACCTCGCCGTTGCCGCCGCCATGGGCATGTACTGGCTGTACATGGCCTGGACCGGCTACAAGGCAGTCGATGACACCGTCTGGGCACGCAAGCTGTTCGTGTTCTCGATCTTCACCATCACTGCGTTGAGCGTCATGATGTCCCTGGACTTCAAGGTGCCGACAGAGCTGTTGCTGACGTACGCGCCGTAAGGTTTGCAAGCTTCAGGAAAAACCCCGCACGTTGAGAGATGTGCGGGGTTTTTTGTTTATTCGAGCAGCAATTTGTTGATAGGCTACCTATAGTCAAGCTGCTTATAGTTTGACTATGCGAACAATCTTTTTTGAAACCACGATATTTACCACAAGCGTTGGCCGCTATCTGACGGACGACGAATATCGAACAATGCAGAACTACCTTCAGAGCAATCCGCTTGCGGGCGATGTAATGCCTCGAACGGGTGGCTTCCGTAAGCTGCGCTGGGCTGATTCTCGCCGTGGCAAGGGAAGACGGGGCGGCTTGCGGGTTCTCTACTATTGGCTTATGAATGATGGTCAGTTCTGGATGTTCGCCATTTACGACAAAGATGAGGTTGAGAAGCTGACTGCCGAGCAGGAGAGGGCACTCAGGACAGCCATTGATAAAGAGTTGAAAAAACGAGGTACCCCATGAAAAAACGCGACCTGTTTGCAGAGTTAATGCAGGGCGTTGATGAGATGGCGGCTCAACGCGAGGGCAAGATCACACTGCGCAATACAGTGCTTGAGGACAAGCCTGTACCTGAAGTGGGCGCACAGGAAATTGTGGCTCTTCGAGAAAAACTGCATATGTCTCAAGCTGTTTTTGCCAGTCGAATCAGGACAAGTCCAAACACCCTTCGAAATTGGGAGCAGGAAAAGTCGAAGCCCAATGCTCAAGCAGCCTTATTGATACGACTGGTTGAAAAATTTCCAGATATGGTTGAGCGCTTGAACACTGTTTGAGCGCCGCTGAAGATCAGCTTGTGGTCCGGGGCATCCGAAGGTTTGGGGCTTTTTGTTCCATCTACGCTGGTTGCACAACTTACGCAAACACCCTAGATTTGGATCCAACCCCGACAGTAGTAGCTCCACGCCATCCCCCGGTGGTCGACTGTCCTAACCCGTGCATTGATCAGAAGGCTGGGCGCAATGACCGAACGGATGACCTGCGATGAGCGCTTTATCGCCCTGGCTGAAGAACTCAACTACGACATCTATGGCGAGAACACCGCCGGTGGCAATTACGCGCCGCTGATCCGTCATCACGATGAGCTGTACATCAGCGGTATGGTGCCGCGGGTCAATGGCAAGATCCTGTATCCCGGTCGCGTGGGGCTGGAATTGAACCTCAAGGATGCGCAAGCAGCGGCGAGCATCAGCGCCATGCGTTGCCTGGCGCTGATCGTCGATGCGGTGGGTTCGCTGGACAAGATTCGCGCGTTGTTGCGGGTCACGGTGTATGTGAAGTCGACTGCTGACTTTGTCGACCTGAGCGAAGTGGCCAACGGCGCTTCGGACGTGTTCAGCCATGTGCTGGGCGATGCCGGACGGCATACACGTACGACCATCGGCGTCTATCAGTTGCCGAAGAATGCGGCGATTGAAGTGGACATGATTGCCGCGTTGCATCCTTCGGCTTGAGGTTATCCCCGCCTCAAGCAAAAAGCCCCGCCTGATCACTCAGCGCGGGGCTTTTTGGCAAGCGCTTGGCAGATTACTGCGCCGCGATGCTGTACCCATCAAACGCAGTCTGCTGCTGCAGCGCGGTGATGATGTTCTTGCGGTTCACCGCCTGTTCCGTACCGGCGTTATCGACGAAGGTTTCGCTCTCCAGCTCGGCTTCATCGCCTTCACCCACGAAGGTGAAACCGAGGAATTCCAGCGCCTCACGATCAACGTTCAGACGCGAACGCGGGGTGCGCATTGGCAGGGTCACGCTGGCGCCGTCCTTGCTGATGGTGAAGACTTCCACTTCTTTCTTCTTCGCAGCTTTGCTCTTGCCGCCGCTCGGATTGCTGATCGCCTGATGGGTCTGATTCAGCACCTTCAGCGCCAGGCCATAGACGATTTCCTGAAATGCCGGATCGTCCTTGAAGCTGGACAGAATGCGTCCGATCGAGAACTTGCTGCTCAGGTCTTCCAGCGCGGCGATGTCGGCTGCCTCGGCGTCTTTCAGGCGCTTGAGTTCGCCCATCAGTTCGTACGCCTTGTCGTCATCAAAGCTGTCATGCGCCTGACGGATCGCCGCACGCAATTCGCGGATCTGGTCGCTTTCGCGGGTCGACTGGAACGCGTCCAGGACCATCTCGCTGATGATTTTGGCTTGTGGCAGGTGTTGTGAAAGATTGATGGAGTTTTCGTATTCCGCTTTGGACGACTGGGTGACTACGGATTCAGCGGTGTTGAAATCGGACATTGAAATTTCACTACTTTTTAACTTGAGTTGAGGCGAGAAAGCACGAGGTCTTTTTCAGGCCGACTAATTTAGGGGAGCGGGGCGGCGTTGTCACGGAGCAACGGTCTGGTGGTCGGGATTTTTCCCGGCGTGCGTTATTTTCCGAGCATGGCGTCAGCGGGTTTCCCCCAAGTACGCATCGCAAACTCGACAAAGCGTCTCAGCTTCGGCAATCGATAGCGATCCTGCGCATACAACAGATGCATCGGCCTGCTTGGCGGTTGGTAGTCCGTCATTACCCTGACCAGTTTGCCGTCGCGCAGATCCTGTTCCACCAGCGCGTCGGGCAGCATCATGATGCCCATGCCGTTGCGCGCTGCCTGGTGCAAACCGGCGGAGCTGTTGATCAGCATCGGTCCGCTGACGTCGACGAGGACTTCGCCTTCCGGACCGCTCAGACGCCAGCGTTTTTCCACCGATTGCCAGTCATCCCCAGCCGGGTAGGCGAAGGACAGGCAATCGTGTTGCTGCAAATCCTGTGGCGTATGCGGCATGCCGCGCCGCGCGATGTAATCAGGGGAAGCGCAGACGGTCAGGGTGTAGTCGATCAAGGGCCGGGCGATCAGGTTGGATTGGTCGAAATTGCCCAGGCGGAATGCGACATCGAGGCCGTTCTCCAGCAGATCCGGACGGCTGTTGGTCAGCACCACGTCGAGCTTCACTTGCGGATAGAGCAAGGAGTATTCGCTGAGAGCCGGGGTCAGTCGTTCGACGCCGAAGGTCAGCGGCGCGGTGATACGCAGCAAGCCGCGCGGCTCGTCCGACGCTTGTTCGGCAAGGCGTTCGGAGTCGGCCACCAGGCCGAGCACTTCCAGGCAGCGCTGATAATAGACGCTGCCGAATTCGGTCAGGCGCTGGCGGCGCGTAGTGCGTTGCAGCAGTTGCACGCCGAGCCGTTGCTCCAGCGCGCGCAGATGATTGCCCACCATCGTCGTCGACATTTCACACTTCGCAGCGGCGGCCGTCATGCTCCCGGTTTCGACCACTTTGACGTAGACGCCCATCGACTGAAACAAATCCATTATCAAGCCCGGCTTTTAAATGATTGAAGTTTTTCCGAGTTTATCCAGCTCAGGTGGCTAACCATACTGCAAAAACACCGACCCGCAATGGAGTTTCACGTCATGACCGCCGCCCTGATGAACACCTACCAACCCCTGGCCCTGAGTTTCACCAAGGGCCTGGGCACGCGGCTGTGGGATCAGGCGGGGCGCGAATATCTGGATGCCGTTGCCGGTGTGGCAGTGACCAATGTCGGGCACTCGCATCCGCGCATCGTCGCGGCGATCAGCGAGCAAGCGGGGCTGCTGCTGCACACCTCCAACCTGTACAGCATCGACTGGCAACAACAACTGGCCAAGCGGCTGACTGTGTTGTCGGGGATGGAGCGCGCGTTCTTCAACAACTCCGGCGCCGAAGCGAACGAGACGGCACTGAAACTGGCGCGCCTGTACGGCTGGCGCAAAGGCATCGAGCAGCCGCTGGTGGTGGTCATGGCGAACGCTTTCCATGGCCGCACCCTCGGCACGCTGTCTGCCAGCGATGGCCCGGCAGTGCGCCTGGGATTCAACGAACTGCCAGGGGACTTCGTCAAAGTGCCGTTCGGCGATCTCCCGGCGCTGGAGCAAATACAGCGCAAACACGGCGCGCGCATCGTGGCGATTCTGGTCGAACCGATCCAGGGCGAAAGCGGCGTACAAGTCGCACCGCCGGGTTATCTCAAGGCCCTGCGCGACCTGTGCAATCGCCACGCGTGGCTGCTGATGCTCGATGAAATCCAGACCGGCATCGGCCGCACCGGGCAGTGGTTCGCCTGTCAACACGAAGGCATCGTGCCCGACGTCATGACTTTGGCCAAGGGCTTGGGCAATGGCGTGCCGATCGGCGCCTGCCTGGCCCGTGGCCGCGCGGCCGACCTGTTCACCCCGGGCAGCCACGGCAGCACTTTCGGCGGCAATCCGCTGGCCTGCCGGGTCGGCTGCACGGTGCTGGACATCATCGAAGAACAAGGTTTGCTGGAGAATGCGCGGGTGCAGGGCGCACGGCTGCTGGAACGCTTGCGCGCCGAATTGGCAGACAACCCGAACGTGCTGGCAATCCGGGGGCAGGGCCTGATGATCGGCATCGAGCTGAAACAACCGGTGCGCGACCTGACGCTGATCGCCGCACGGGATCACGGCTTGTTGATCAACGTGACTCGTGGCAAGACCATCAGGTTGCTGCCGCCGCTGACGATTGATGAGCGCGAGGTGGGGATGATTGTCAGAGGGGTTGGACGCGCGTTGTCGTCAGCCCCATCGTTCTAATCACTGCTGCGGTGTGTCTGGTAAGGGTAGTGAGTTGGCCGTCCGCAAAAGTGACTCATAATCAGCCAGACCTATCATTACAACCGGTTCGGCACTGCGCTTGGTAATCAGCAACGGTTCGCGGTCATTAGTTACTTGGTCCATCGATAAGGCCAAGTGGGCTGTGGCTTTGCTGCAGGTGGTGGTTTGCATGATGTAGCCCTGCGAGTGGTCGGTACACAGTGAGGTCGACTGTTATTGCGCCCAGTATCACTCAAGCACTTCGGAGACGTTTCCGAGAGGCTTGTAATCCTTATCAGCGGTAATTGTCAGCAGGTGGAGTGCCCATTGCAGGTACTCCACCAATGCTCAGAGTCTGGCCTCAATGCAGCCCGTCCCCCAACTCCGGCGCCAGCATCCTCGTCTTTTCCGCCCCATTCGAGTTGTGCTGAACAATCTCGCTCGGCTGCCCCTGTTCATTGAAAAACACCTGTCCGATCCCCGCCGAATTCCACAGCCGTTCCCCGGCCTCGGCATGTTCCGGCGTATACGGGACGATGCGCATCAAGCGGCGTTTGGTGAACCAGTTCAATGGCGAGCGCGGTGAGTAGAGCCAGCGGTTGAGGCGGTCGAACCATTCCAGCAGGGTCGGCGGGAACTCGTTCTTGATGCCGCTGCTGGTGATCTGCCAGATCCGGGGGCCGGCCTTGCGGTGGCGAATCAGGACTTCGTAGACGAAGGAATAATGCACATCGCCGGACAGCACCACGTAGTTCCCCGGTGTGCGCGAGTGTCGGAAAATGTTCAGGATCACCTGCGCCGCGCCGCGATGGGCCATCCAGTTTTCCGCGTCGACCAGCAGCGGATAACCGCACCAGCTGAACACTTTCTGCACGGTTTCAATCAGCTTCACGCCGAAGATCGGTGCCGGCGACACGATGATTGCCGACGGGTGATCGAGCAGTTCCTGTTGCAGTTCGCTCAAGGCTTCCCAGTCGAGCAGGCCCGACGGTTGCTTGAGCGCCATCTCGCTGCGCCAGCGCCGGGTGCGCGTGTCGATCACCACCAGTGCCGGAGTGCTCGGCAATACGAAATGCCACTGCTGAAAACGCAGCAACTGATCAATCAGATTGTCCTGCACTGGCATGTCCAGATAGCCGTCATCACCGCTGGCGCTAAGTTGCGCGGTCTGCTCCAGCATTCCTTTAAAAGCGTCCGGATTGTTGCCCCAGCCCTGACACAACAAATAGGCAATCAGCGCATTGCCAATGATGCGCTTGGAGAACGGATGGCCGTAGGCGGTTTCCTCCCATTGCGCAGAAAGATTCCAGTCATCGGTGATGTCGTGATCATCGAAAATCATCAGGCTCGGCAGATGCGCCAGCGCCCGCGCGACATTGCCCAGGCCCGCCTTGAAAGCATCGATGCGCGTCTGCTCGAGGTTGTAGCGCTTGCGGCGTTCAGGCGTCAGCGTCGGCGCGCTCGGATTGATCAGCGACCACGGCGTCGGCGACCACACCAGCATATACATGGCCATGACTTCGGCGAACGTCACCAGGTGATTGTCGGCACTGCTGCTGGTGAAAATCGGCTTACGCGCGCCACCGAAAAATCGCTCGCGCAAGGTCTCGTTGCTCTCCAGCGCCGGTAACAAATCCGCACGGTGGTAGTAGCTGGCCGGGTGCTCATAGAGCTTGGCGCTGTCGCTGACCACGGCACCGTCAAGGTGCTCATCGAACAGACCCAGACGCTCGATCAAGGCATGAATCGCCCGCAGCATCGGCCCGGCGACGTCGTCGGCATAGACCTGATCACCGCTCATCATCAGCAACGCCGGACGTCGTTGCGCATCGGCTTCGTCGGCCAGCAATTGATCGACGCAGAGCAAACCATCGGTTGCCGGATGATGCGGCTTGCGGCAGGAACCGTGGAGCAATTGATCGATCCGCGAACGCACGACGAGGTTCGCGCAGGTAGCGCCGGGGTAAAGCAGATGAGGCGCCCACTCAGCCATACCGATGGCGTCATCGATCAGCAGGTCGTAATCGATAAACGTGTCGCAGGGCAGGGCGCATTCAAGTTGAACGTCTATCAGATGCACGAACGCATGACGGCCTACGGCAATGACCGTGCATTTCTCCGAGTCGAGCGGGATATCTCCTACACCCTGCAGGCGCAAGGTCAGCGCCAGTTCACGCGAGCCCACCAGCCACAGCACCACGCGCGTCGGCTCCAGCCGCCGCAGCAACGGGCCGGCCAGGACAGGAGGCAGCGAGATCAGGTTATCGGGTGTTGGAAACATTGAGGATAAGTTCAAGGCGCACAGGCCGGCGATGATAGCGCAGCCGGCGCCTTGATCCCTTAAATCAGCCTTAAGAGTCGGCTTTTTGCAGTTTCAGCGCCAGCAAACGCCATTCCCCAGCCGTCGCATCAACCCGTGGCAATTCTTGCACGGAGCAATCAAAACGGTAGGTGACATCGTCGCCATTCATGTTGCGCGCAGTGACGCTGTTGCTGAAGCTGTAGACCTGATCCTTGTAGCGATGGCTGACCAGCGCTTTGCTGTCGGCAAAACGCGCCGAAGCGGGATAACGCAGGGTGCTGGTGACAAACGGGCTGCACATGACATACGCGATCATCGACTTGTCGGCCTGTGCGTCGCCGCGCAATTTCTTGTTCAGCGCGGCCAGGGCCATGCGACCCTCGTAGTCGCTCTGATTCAGCACCGTTTGTACCGCCATTGATTTCGGCGCTCGGCTGACGTTATTCGGCAACAGTGCGGAGTCCGGCGGGGAAGGCTTGTCATCCGCTTCGATGGCAGCAAAAACCGGCGCATCTTTCAGTTCAGTGGCGGGCGTGACTGCCTCGGCTTCAGGCAACACAGAGGTCGACTCGACGACTGGCGTGTTTTGCGCCTGCGCCTCGTGATCGAACGACGAAGGAAACAGCGAAAAGGTGATCGACAACATCACCAGCCCGACAATGAACCCACCCGCCGCGCCAACGATGTTGCCGTAGAAAATATTCCAGCTGCCGCGGTTCTTCACCACCCAGCGCCACATGAAACCCCAGACAGCAACGAACGCCAGAAAACGCAGAAACTCCATTTGATCCTTTCCTTACCTTTCAACAATCCAAGCGCGGCGCGAGACGATCAGCAAGCCCCGACGATGCGCGGCAAGATAGCAAAATAGACGCGCCGTCCGGCTACGGTTGCGGAAAATAATTCGCCGCCAGAAAAATCAACGTGACCATGCCTGCGGCAACGCCACAGGCGCCCGCGAGCAGTTGACGTGCAACCGGATGCGCTGGCTGACGACGCTTGGCGATCCACAACCACACACCCGCCAGAACGCCCGCGCTGGTCATGAACACCACCAGGCTGTTATGCAGTCCCGGCGCTGCCATGGTGGTGCCGAACAGCCCGTCGTAAAGCAGCGCGAAGACAATGCCCGCGACCACAGCGCTGCCCGCTCCGGCAAGGTTTGCCAACAACAGATTCCAATGCCCGCGCTGTCGCACCACCCAGAACCACATTGCAGCCATGACTACCAAACACAACACAGCATCCATCGGATTTCTTTCCTGGCTACGAGACAGAGGCGGCAACGTGCTCGCCTGTAGAGAGTGGACGGCACGATAGCAAAATAGTAGCGTCCAGCCATGCCTTCTCTGTAATGGACTACCCATGTTTTCCACAACCCGTTTGCTGCAACTGCTCGGCGCTCTCACCCTTGCCGTCTCCATTACCCCAGCCTTCTGCTTCGCGAAAGAACACCCGCAAGCCAGCTGGGATTACTACCTCGCCAATTGCCAGCGGATGCAGGAGACAATCGCCGACGTCCAGAGCGGTCGCGTCTCTGCTGCCTATGCAGCCACGTCGGGCCTGCAAGACAGCCTCGCCTCCATGAACGAGCGCCGCCTCAACCTGCTACCGCAACACCTCGACTCCAGCGAGTACGCTCACTGCGAAAACGTCGCCGCCCACGCCGAGGCAACCCTGGCCCAAGGCAAAGCCGAGTTCGCCGCGCAAATGCAACGGGGTGTGGAGGAGGGCCGTATTGCGCACCAGAACTCCCCCGCCTACCAACGCGCCCGTTCCCTCGGCTACAGCGACGTCGGCGACATCTCCTTCCTGAAACTGCACGAAGACACCGACGGCGAAGCCCGCCTGAAAACCATGCTCATCACCGTCGACGAAATCTGCGGCCAGTACTTCCGCGCCACGCAATACGTGAAGCCCTATGTGATCTACACGGTTCGCCCGTCGGATGGCGGCTGTGGCGAAGTGAAGCGTGTGGCGATAGTTGGCGGAGGGCAACCAGAGAAGGGCGACTACATTGATCCCAATGGCGAATTTCAATACATGGGCTGGAAAAAACTGGTTGGCGCTGACGGCTTCCCAACGGATATTCGGGTGCTGAAGGCGCGTCGCTGATCGGACGAGATAGCGGCATGGCTGTAGCGCGCCACTCAAAGAATGTCGCGCAGATACCCCTTCAGCGCGAGCAGCGGCTGACCCAGCTGCTCCACCGACCGCGCCTGAGCCAACTCCACCGACAACTTGCGCAACTCCCGCCCCAACGGCTTCTCGACCCCGCCCAAAGCATCCAGCGCCAGATTCAGGCATTCGTTCATCTTGAACTGGATGGCCTCGACATCGCCGCGTTTCACCAGTAACTCGAAAACGTCTTTCTGATAATCGCCCATGACCATGTCATCGCGCAGGATCGGGCTCAGGCCTTCTTCTTCGTAGGCAAGTTTGAGGGAGAAGAGGGCGACGGTTTCCAGTGAGGTTTCCATGGGGATGTCTGTCAGTGAAGTGGAAGGCTTGAAACCAATGCGCGAAAGGCCAGAGGAGGTTTGCCGTGCGGGCGTGATTATACGGGCGGGGATCGCAGTCGAGGCAACCAGCAATCGGGCATCTAAAACCTACAAGCTCGCGCAGCATTGACATCCACTTTGATACGACGCTTTGATTACAAACACTGAACATCAGCGGAGTGACCATCATGGAATACGACATGAAACTGATCGACGACGCCGTCCTTGCTCTTCTGGCAGCTTATAGCTCCGACGACGGCAATGCGTGGAAGGGCTATGACTTCGAGATCATGAACCGCTTGCACGAGCAGGGTTTGATCAGTAATCCGGTGAACAGGAACAAGTCGATATGGTTGACGGAGGAAGGGTTGGAGCGGGGGCGGGAGATTGCTGAGCGGATGTTTGCAGTCAAGGAGTAGGGAGGAGCCGCGTCCCATTCTGAAACTTGAGTTGATGGCAAGGTAGAAAACGCCAGCGAAGTACCAACCGCGTTAACCGGAGAAACAGGTAGCGCGGTCTGGTGAACAAGCACTTTTTTGAATGATCGGATGCGGCCGTCCAGGCTGAATTTCGTGATAGGTTTACCTCTCGAAAAGGATTTTTTTGACAGGAGTCATCCATGGCTAACCCAGCCGCTCGTAAAAGCGATCCCTCCAGCTGTCCTGTTCCAGGGCACGGAACGAACCCCATCGCGACAGGTTCGCCTGACGTTTTCTTCGATGGTTTGCCCGCAGCTCGCCTGCCGGTGGTATTGCAGGCGAAGCGGTAGCGAGTTCATTGGATGAAGAGTTAGAGGAGCTCACACATTGGGATATCTTCTGACCGAGCCACAATTGACAAAAGTTAGAGCCGCTCTTTCCGAGCCATTCAATGATTTTCCCGTGGAATATGATTATTTGGCGAATAAGGTGAGAGGTGTCGACCCTGAAATCCTTTACTCAATTCTTTATTCCGAGGTCGCGCCGGTGTGCTTTACCAATCTCGTTGCACCTGTGCCTCCGATATGGACGGGTTTCGACCCCGACATACTCAGAGAATCGATTGAGGAAAGGCTGGCAGCTAGAGAGCGAAACTGGTTTCGTCGCCAGTTCGATAAAGTGCTGGTTCGTTGGTTGAAGTACCACTACGCGTACATCTGGGAGGAAATCGAAAGTAGGCTTTGAGCTCGAACTAGCCGGGATCAGGCGATTATGACAGGGCGTTTGGCAAAACCTGCGGCACGTAACCGATCCGGCCAGTTCCCCAGCGTCAGGACATGGAGTCAGAGCAATTACTGCAGGTTCGATTGAGGTTTTTTGATGGGCTTGTTGCCCTAGACGGTTGGGCATTAGGCTAGCCGGTGGCGCGTTGGCCCCGGCGCCGCAAGAGTGAAAAGCTGGTTGCCCTGATTGTTTTGGAAAAAAGACAAATACAACCCTCCACTTTCCTCCAGACGAAAAAAAAGGCCCTGCTTTCGCAAGACCTTTTTCTCTGTGTTGGTGCCCGAGGGAGACTCGCTTCTGCCATATTCTACAAGGGTTTCAGCCGGGTTTTGAAATTAGGGATACACCTAGGGATACATAACGCACACTGCTTCGTTTGTACTCGACGTTGCTTGTGAGTCAAATCACGATTAGCTTCGATGGCAATTTGATCATACTGCAGGGCGCACTGATGAATCGTAGGGAAGTGAGAGATTATCTTTTTTGTGATGGGGACGCATCGAACTCCATGACAGCCCAAATCAACGGCGCTTGTGTTGAAGCAAGCAAGCTGCCTGAACGCCGTTTACTTGAGACTGATCCTGACGCGCTGGTTACTTACTTCGTAGAAAAGTACGACGTTGAAATACCTACGCTGCTTCGCGATGAAATCGTGGCGTCTCAGCATGAACGTCAAGTCGAGATCTACGATCATTGGGATAAGCAGGTCAGGCTGGTGCCCGGTGAAGCTTACGATTTTGAAGTCCCTTTCGTGGGGGAGGCGGATATTTTTAAACTGCGCCCCAACTCATTCGACATGTCACCTCCGAGAGCGCTGGTTCGAAAGCAGCACCTGGCCTTTACCATCTCGGATCGGTCACTAACGCCGGAAGCGATAAAGGCTGCGTTAGATTCGACCCTAGCTTCGATTGAAAAATATTTAGAATCACATCGCCGTCAGTGGGCAGGCTTCCACCAGCAATTGGCAAATGCGGTGAGAGCTGAGATCGATGCACGCCGCAGCAAGCTCCTTGCGCAAAAGGAAAATGCCTCGAAGCTCTCTGGCATGGGGATTCGCCTAAAAGAAAAGGAAGGAGATGCTCGTAGCTACATT
The DNA here is from genome assembly GCF_004307525.1 of Pseudomonas sp. Sample_21. NCBI lineage: Bacteria > Pseudomonadati > Pseudomonadota > Gammaproteobacteria > Pseudomonadales > Pseudomonadaceae > Pseudomonas > Pseudomonas sp. Sample_21. The sequence goes on from NZ_RCNZ01000088.1 coordinate 159,045, forward strand.
CCTCCGACCGTAAAGCAAAAGGTAATCCCTCAGCTACCTCCAATGACTCCCGCCGTCGCTCCTGAGCCAACACTAGATTTGAAGCAATACGAAACGATCCTGGGCCTTGTGAGAGGTGCGGGTAGAAGTATCGAGCAAAGCTCATCGCGCACGCGAAAGCTAGATGAAGAATCGCTCAGAGATCTTTTCTTGGTACCCCTGAATGCCCATTTCGGAACTGCCACAGGAGAGGCATTCAACTATCAAGGTAAAACCGACGTGCTCATACGTCATGGCGAGGGCAACCTCTTTGTAGCCGAGTTCAAGATCTGGGGTGGGGACAAGCGTTTCCTGGCCACGATTGATCAGCTGCTGAGCTACCTCTCTTGGCGTGACACTAAGACAGCGATTGTGATGTTCAATCGGAATTCCAGCTTCACAGCGGTAGTTCAGAAGATGCGTGTGTTGATAAAGAGCCATCCTCGCTACGTGAGCGGCCCTTTAAACTTGGATGAAACCAGTGACCGTTATGTGTTTTCTTTGCCGCAGGATAATGAAAGAAGGGTGACCATCTCACTATTGGCATTCGATCTCGGTACCGATTGAGACTGACGCTTTTTGTTCGAAAGCTGCCGGGGACCCTGAGGCAATCCTCGCGGTACGGGGTCGGAAACCCGCGGGGCTTTGTTAGTGGAAGGTTTTCAAAGTTACTGAAATTTTAGTCATTGAAATCGAAAGAATTCTGCTGAAAAGAGGCCATCATTACCGCATTGGTAACGATGGCCTTTTGTGTTGATGATTATGGACACCTTGGGCCGTCAACCGGTCAACCAATGTAGAAAATTCAGCCACTACCAAGATCGCGCGGGTTTTGTGCCCCGTGTCATTCAGAAATGCTCAGGGTCCCCGGCGACCTCATCATCTTGTGCAATTGCACTGGTGAACTGTGTGTTCACCCGGTTCACCTGTTCACTAAGCTGGGTACCTGTCCGCTAACAAAGTCCGGCGGGTTTCCGACCCCGTATGAGCAAGAACTCCTCAGGGCCCCCCACATCTCGAATTTCGCTGAACGTATCATGATCAGGGGATGGGGTAGCGTGCATTAATCGCCTGTTACAAGAGTTACAGGCGTTACGCACCTATCTATGCCGTTGTTTTTAAAGACATTTATATTGACTAGCACATCGTCCGTTTGATGCGTTTACCCGTGTGACAGGATGAACGGATGTTATACATTCGCCACGATCGTGTTGTTTTACTGAATTAATGCATGTTTTATCTTTTCTGTCCTACAGTGTTACTCAAGGCGGGGATTCAACCTGTGCGCTGACTTCTCCAAATCGTCAGCTATTTTGCAGGTGATGAATAAAAAATAAAGTAGAGGGATGGACATAGCATGAGTCAGAACAAAGTGAAAAGGACCGGAAAGCACGCCTCAAACTGCTCCTGTTCCATTTGTGGCCAATATGGAGGTGTGCACGCGACGAATTGCGCATGCCCACAATGCGGATATTTTGGTGGAAAGCATGCAACCAATTGCTGCTGCTCTATATGTGGTTACTTTGGAGGTAAGCACGCGACTAACTGCTGCTGCCCCAAGTGTGGATATTTTGGCATGTGATTTAGCAAAGGCACTAGGCCGTTACAAGATAAAAATTTAGCCTGGTTTGACATATATAGCATTTCTGAAGTCGGCAAAATTGTAGGATTAAATGCAGGGCAGGAGTTTAAAATTTCAAGGAGTTAAGGTATGACTATTATGTTTATTGAAGCAGTCGCAATGCTCGGTTTTTTTCTGGGGTGAGTCAGTATGCTGATTCGGATTAAAATATTTTCTTGTAATTATTGAGTTTGGGCGGGGGAAGAAATGAAGATAGCAAGCATCGAGGTTTTTAATTTTAGGCTTTTGCAACGGTTTAGGCTTGATCTTGAGAGTGATCTTTCGTTAGTCCTTGGGAAAAACAACGCTGGTAAAACTTCGTTGTTGTCTGTTTTGGACAAGTTTATAAATTCATCAGATAGGAATCGTATAACTTTTGATGATTTTAATGTTGATTTGAGAGAAAGACTGATCAAGTTGGTAAGCGGTGAAGAGGACTTGGGGGATGAAGAGGAATTCGAACCGCTAGGAATAATTTTGAAACTCTTCATCAAATACGATGCGGGCGATGATTTGGCACAAGTTGCTCAGCTGATAATGAGTTTGGATCCAGATGATGACAATATAATATTGTCATTTGAGTATGTTATTGGATATGCGCAGCTTTTAGCGATGCGCGACGAGTATCGCAATACAAGTGACAAGTATGACGGAGACCCTTCGCTTTTTCTAAAGGAGAATCAACATGAGTTTTTCGATCAGATAAGACGAAAAAGTTTGTCTAGCATAGATCATAGTGTGTTTACTGATCTTACGAAGGAGAAAATTAGCTTAGATGAGGTTGTCTCTTTTAAGTCGATAAGTGCGAAAAGGAGTGTTACCAACAAGGAAAATGATAAGACACTTTCTACACAAACTGCCACGATTTATAAAAAGACATCTGAAAGCCAAGAGCAGCAAGCCGCTGTTGAAGAATTTAAAAGGCAATTGCGTGCTACTGATAAAGACTTATCCGGAATATACCAGACCATGTTTTCTGGAGTTTTAGGTAGGGTTGCAAAATTTGGCGGGGCAAAGCTAGCAGAGACAAATATTAAGATCGCGTCCACATTGCAGCATCGTGAGCTGTTAGATGGTAATACTACTGTCATGTATAGCCATGATAGTCATGATTTGCCAGAGCACTTCAATGGGCTTGGTTATATGAATCTCATTAGCATGATTTTTGAGATTGAGATGCTGATGACTTCATTTCGTCGCTCAATAAAAGAACGGCCGGCTGCTATTAACCTACTTTTTGTTGAAGAGCCAGAGGCACATACACATCCTCAAATGCAGTACGTTTTTATTAAGAACATCAAGTCCTTGCTCAAGGAAAGTAGAAAGCGTGAAGATGGAATAGAAATTCACCTTCAAACGGTTATCAGTACTCATTCCTCTCATATTGTTTCAGAGTGTGATTTTGATGATATCAAGTATCTGAGGAGGTTGCCTGGTAAAAATGGTGTCGATGCAAAGAATCTTAAAGATCTAAAGTTTGAATACAGATCAGAAGAACCATTGAAGAATATCGAGGCCGAGCAGCATTATAAGTTTCTGAAGCAGTATTTGACACTGAATCGAGCGGAGTTGTTCTTTGCAGATAAGGCAATACTCATTGAGGGAGAGACAGAGCGAGTTTTACTACCTGCAATGATGAGAAAGCTAGATCAGGAATATCATGATGAAGCTTATGCTCCGCTTTTATCTCAAAATATTTCACTCGTTGAAGTTGGGGCTCACTCCCAAATATTTGAAAGGTTTATTCACTTTATTGGAATCAAAGCTTTAATTTTGACGGATATTGATAGTGGTTTCACCAGACCGTTATTTGATGAGGATGGGATCACCCCCGTTTTTCATCAAAATGGTTCTCCAAAAAAGGAAACAAAAAAATGCACGCCAAATGATCCTCTGGCCGATCATACTTCAAATGGAGCGTTGGTTTTCTATCATGGTAAGCAGCGTGAAGACTTAATGTATTTTTTATCGCTCCAAACTGAGGGTAAGGCCCTTTCCAAAATTGATGGACAGTGGGAAGTGCGTGAGGATGGGTACTTGTTTATAGCTTATCAGACTGAAGAGGATGGTTGTCATGGACGTAGTTTTGAGGATGCTTTCTTTTCAATAAATAAAGAATTTCTTGGGCGAGATGCATCGAAGTTTCCTTCCTTGACACAAAAATGGTTTGATGAATATGTTGAAGGTAAGTGTGACGTTTTTGTTTTCTCTGAAAAAGCGGTGGGGAGTAAACCATCCCTTGCAATAGAGATATTGCTGAACAGTGTTCCGACGGGTGATGTCGATTTTTCGAATTGGAGAACACCTCATTATATTCAGGAGGGCTTAGAATGGTTACGCAAGTGATTCAACAGACCTCACCTATCTCGGAGACTGCCCAGTTATTAGCGCTTGCCGAACAAGGAAAAAGTTTTTTACTGAGTGGCGGTGCGGGTAGCGGTAAAACATATTCTCTTGTTGAGGTAATAACTTCTCTTACCGAAAGAAAGCCGTTATCGCGAATCGCTTGTATAACTTATACAAATGCAGCTGTACGAGAAATTGAAGAACGAGCGCTCCATCCAAATCTGCGCGTATCTACTATCCATGACTTTCTTTGGGATGCCATAAAGCATTTCCAGGTAGAGCTGAAGGGCGTATTGCTCGATTTGATTAATGATCCAGCGTCAAAGGGGTTTGATGTTTTAGATAGGTATGGCGAACCAGAGGGATTGACTTTCATCGAAGGTGATATCCGTTATAAGGAGTATGTGAGGCTCCGTGATGGTGTAATTTCCCATGATGAGATTATTGTTGTCGCGAGTGAAATGTTTAAGCGCCACGATAAATTGTGTAGGATTTTAAGGGATTGTTATCCATTTGTTTTGGTTGATGAATATCAAGATACACATCCTCAAGTAGTAGATATATTGCTTAATCAGCTTACAAAAAATGGTAAGTCAAATGTAGTAGGCTTTTTTGGTGACGCTATGCAAGCAATCTATGATAGCGGAGTCGGTGATTTGGATTGTTATAAGGGGGATGCGATCGGCAACGTTGTAGAAGTTATGAAAGAACAGAATCGTCGAAATCCACTCGCGATCATAAAACTTGCTAACTCACTTCGAAATGATGGGCTTTCACAAGTTCCTTCTACTGATCCTAAAGCTCCGAATATGTTGCCTGATGGGGGCGTCAAGCTGGGTGCCGTAAAATTTTTATATTCGAGTAGTGATGATGTAAATGCGGTTAAGGATTTTCTTGGTTGGGATTTTGCGAATGTTAAAAATACTAAGGAGTTGAATTTAACCCATAACTTAATCGCTTCGAAGGCCGGTTTTGGTGAGCTTATGCGGATCTATGATGGAGACAAGATCCTTGATTACGTTAAGAGGATAAAAAAATATATTAAATTAAAACTTCCGGATTTTATTGCGGAGGGTAAGTCTTTTGGGCAGGTTTTAGATGAGATTAAGGCTGGCAAGGTTGGTAAGCTATTGAAGGAGGTTGAGCCAACAGATGGGATGAGCGTTTACATTGAGAATTACCAAGATTTATACCAGGCGGCACTCAATATGCCGTATAGCGACTTGGCATCAATTTATGTTGATAAAGATCAACTCATAGATGACAAGAAAACAGATCAAGGCGATTTGTCGCGGGCAGGATCTAATAGAGATGATTTGATTAAGCATCTGTTTAAGATTCAAAAAAACGTTCGTTTATACCTAGAAGGTAATCATAATGAATTTCTGAGGGTTACAGAGCATGCTGTCTCATCTCAGAAGGATAAAATGCTTTTAAGGGAAAAAATTATCAGTTTGTCAAATGTCCACGATAAAACTATCCGGCAGGTTGTCGAGGAAGCCCATAAAAGTGGCATCGTTAGAATTGATGATCGCCTTAAAAACTTTAAGGAAACCCGGAGGTATGTTTACGAGCAAGTGATGGCCTTGAGGTATAGCGAGTTTCAAAAATTGTTCGAGTATTTGGAAGGGTTTACACCATTTTCTACTCAGCATAAGACAAAGGGGAGGGAGTTTCCTAATGTTCTAGTAGTTTTGAATAATGGGAATTGGAACTCGTACAACTTTGATTATTTGTTTACGGAAAGAGCTGATAAGGAAAGCGTTGTGAATCGCACGAGGAAAATTCTATACGTCTGTTGTACTCGGGCTATGGAGAATCTCGCTCTTTTCTATCATCAGCCGTCTGATCAGGTTGTTGATGCAGCCAAAGTGTGGTTTGGTAAAGATAATGTTTTATGTATAGATTGATTGCAGCTTGAATGAATCATAAACCTCTAGCCTGAAGGCATGCTGACGGTATCTGTTGTTGTTGGTAATATTTTGAATGTGTCTACCAAAAAAACGGGTCCCAAGGGGCCCGTTTTTCCGCTTGCAGTTTTCTCAGAAAAATAGGGCTCAGAAAAAGGGGGGGGATTTACTTTTTATTGAAAATACATCTGTCCCCTTTTTCTTCTCTGGGTTAATGTCATTATGAGATAAGGTAGCAGTGCAATAGTTACTGAGCATCCTGATGTGAAAAATCTAAATCTAAATCTAAATCTAGAGCAAGCGCTTATATCTGATCTAGTAGGTTGTGTGGAGTGTATTGCAGTAGCTGCTTTATCTTATATGTAGATTATCTGAATGCGCCTCGCAAGTTGGTTTCTGAATTTGGTGTTATTAATTATATGGCTTGTGTTGGAAGTTGTGTTTCATTGATTGGGATATGAGGTTGGGTTGTTTGGTTGTCTTGAATCTAAGTTTGCCAGGGGTTATTTGTTTGGCGTGTTGCTAGTTGGCGTTGTGTCAGTGGGTTTTCCTTTTTTTAATAAAGACGGACATTGCTGCCAAAAATTCAGCTAGAGGAAACCTGCGAGTCTGATAACCCGTGTAGGAGCCCCCCCTTAGGGAGGACCCATAAAATCCGCCGCTCCGACTCCTTCGCCTGGGAGGGTTAGACACAGTAGATCGGTGGATCTGGAGCGATCCGTCGCGTCTGCTTGCGCTGAAGGTTCACGCCGTGAAAAGGGGCGAGGGGAATCCTAATCCTTGGGTGGCGAAAATGCGGTGTTCCATGTGTTCCATGTGTTCCATGTGTTCCAGAAACGCTAGAAGCCAAGTAAATAAAGGCTTTCAGAGGTGGAACACCAAATGCGATAAGCCGGAACACCAGTAATGCGGAACACGTTTGGTGTTCCGCGAGTGATGCTCCGGTTTAGGAGGGAGCGTCACGACTGATAGTCGCGACGCGGGCAATCAAGCGGCGATCAGTTGCTCAATGGAAATTGCACCCGCCTTCGCAGTGACCGTATCTTCATTGATGGCCATCGGTCCGAACGGTACGAGTAGTGGTACGTAGAGGTCAGTTAGAGAGCTCGAACGCCCCATCGCCTTTTCCGTCGCATGCAGGTGTGCTGCGATGGCTGCGAAGTCCTGAGCTGCTTTGTCTAGACGGTCGGCCCACATGAACCGTGCTGCACGTAGCTGCTGGTGTCGCAGATCCTTCAAGGTCTGGTTACTCTCTGCAATGGCTGTTTCGAGCTTCTCCACTTCATCTTTCAAAGCTTGCGTTGCAGTTGCAATGCCCCGCTTGTCACGGGTTGCCTCTGCAAGCGCCTCTGAGGCTTGTCTGAGCGCCTTTTCCGCTCGTTGTTCTTCCGCGTCATCCCCATCGCTCAACGCTACGGAGTAGCTCGCAGCCGCTTGTTTTTCGACATATTGAGCCTTTTCAATTTCAGTACGTTTCTCTTCTTCCAGTCTTTCGAGTTTGCTCGAAAGCTTGGCGCGTTTGTCTTGCTGCTTTCGCAGATCGTTTTGCACCTGGCTGATTTCTTTCTGTGCCTTTTTAATGTTGCTACTGGCAGATCGAATTCCGTCTTCCCAATCGACCAACGTTTGCAGACGTCTGATCTCGGAAGCATGGCGAGCTATTTCGGATTTCGCGTTGCTGAGAGCATTGATCACGTCATGTGGGTATGGCGCTCGATTGTGGCGCGTATGTTCATACAAGCTCTTTGCTTCCTTGGCCGCTGTAGTGAGTTTCGGCAGCTGCTTTTCGAGTTGTTCCATCTCGATTTGATGTTGCTTGATTTGCTTTTGGTAGTCGCTCATTAAAAGTCTTCCATTTCAGTTTTTGATATTCGTTCGATTGGATTCCGGGCGGGCCAGACCCGAGGCGGCCGGCAGCTCTCCTCGATCCGCCAACTTCACGCGGCTTCGGTTTCAGAGGAGAGGAGGGCGTTGGCATGCACCACGTACGCTCTCGTTTTGGCGAGCCCGGGGAGCCGCACCGATTGCGCAGCACGACCTTCCGCGCTGGCTTCCAGAATCCCGCGCTCGATCAGTTCCCGGTTGACCAAGGTGAGGCTCATGCCTTTGAACACTTCCGCCCTCCACGCGGTGGGCAGGAAGTAGTAGGTGACCAACGTATAAACGCCATCGCCCATGCCGTGTTCAACTGTGCGCCGGAAACCGAGGCGGTCGGTGGTTCGTGGTGCGTGATCGTCGGTTTTGGCGGCAAGACCGTCCCAGCGTGTGAAGCGGCTTTCACCGAATCGCTCGATGACTTGCTGCAATCGACTCACGATGGCGTCACCTTCCATGTTCCCGGCGCCACCGCGCTCCTCGAGCCAAGCATTCAGGCAAACTTGCGCCGCTGTGGTCGCGGTGCCCTCCGGCCAGCCTGTTACACCGAGCGCTGTCGCGAGTTCACCTGCGGCAGCGACAAGACCGAAGCGAGCAGCGGCACGATGCGCTTGACCGCTGGCGGAAGCAGGAAGAGCCTTGGCGATGAAGCGCTCCACCGTGCGCCGCAGCACAGCTGTCCAGCCGAGCATTTCACCTGGCTTGCACAGCGCTGACAGGAACGCGGTAAGCGGCGTACCGTAGTATTTGCCTACTCGTGCTTTGAGTGCGTCCGACAGGGCGGCGGCGTCTTCGAACCCGTTCAGCACGTCGAACATGCCCAGCCCTTTGCTCGCATCCGCAGGCACTGCGAGCATGCGGATTTCCATCCCTGCCTTTAGCTCTTTGTTCGCGTCGGCCATGTGCTGCGCCAGTGTCTTTTCGCCGGTCGAGAGAAATAGCAAGCGCCACTCTTGCACCTGACGGCCTGCTTGCCCTCGATCATTGGCGCGCGCTTTACCCGTGCCGTTGCCGAGCATGTACACCGTTTCACCGATAATGCGCGGATCGCACATACCGATTTCGTCGAGTACCAGAACACCGTCCGAATGCGCAGCGGCAATCGACTCCAATGCGTTATCCGTCGATCGCCAGGACCGGACCAGTCGCGGTCCGCCATAGACCGAGGCGGCAACTTGCAGGTGTGTCGTCTTACCGCCGGAGCTGTCTCCGTATAGATGGAAGCCACCTGATTCATGCCCCAGCAAATGCAAAAGCGGTCCGGCAAAGGCAACGCTGGCGACAAACGCCAAGCGTTGATTCCCAACGCAAAGCGCGCCGATCTGCTGTTGCCATTGCTCCAATGTGCCGGCCTCGCTGATGGGAGGAAGCTGCGCACCGGAATCACAAAAGAACAGATGCTCATGGCTGTTGCCGATTTGCTGATCTGGTAGCAGATATGCAGGTCCATGCCATCCAAGGCGAGTGACTAAGCGTGCCCGCTCGTTGCTGTCGAACCCTTGCAGGTAACTTTGGAGATCGTTGCGCGCATTGCGACCGGAGCGCGTTCCAGACAAGCGCAGTCCCATATCCACCAGCGGCCCTAAAACGTCTTTGCCGAAGTCACCGGTCATGTTACGAGCGGGAATGTTCCAGCGCTTTTTAGCGCCGTCTGGATCGTCGAACTCAACCAGCAAACCCCAGTTGTGACCCTTGTCATCGCGAGTGCGGGCGAGAATCTCCAAGGAGGAACACACTGGCCGCGACTCACCATCATCGCCGGTATAGAACACGCCTTCGGGGGCCAGTCGAAATCCACCGGGCAGCAAATCTGTTTTCGATTTTGCCGGTTGTTTGGCTGCTGCTTTTGGTTCTGCAGGTTCGTCGGACTGCTCGTGTTTGAGGGAGACGAAAAACTCACCGCTGCGCTCCAGCTCGGCGACGTGTGCTGCCGTCCAACCTTTGGCCAGCGCGTCGGCGGCATCGTCGCCTTCGTCCCACTTACCGCCTTTGGCAAACGCGGCTAGACCATCCTTTAGCGTGGGTTTGCGCTTGAACGTAGCCAGTTCAACGAATCGCACCGATTCGGCACCGATCTCGAGCAGCTTTTTGGCGACCTCTTCCATGCACGCTGAGCCGCTGCTGTCGTTGTCCGGCCAAAGCACAACATGACGTCCTTTGAGTGGTGCCAGGTCTGCCTTGTGCCAAGAGTTAGACCCGTTCGGCCAGCAAGTGGCCACGAAGTCCGGCATCAATTCGCTTGCCGCATCGGCGGCTTTTTCGCCCTCGCACAACACGACAGGTGCAGAATCGCGCAGTGCCAATTCTTCCAAGCGCAGGAGCGGACGCGGGTCAGGCAATCCCTGCCATCTCCATTGCGTGGTTTCGCTGTTGGAGCGCTGGCACCAAGTCAGTGGAGCGAAGACTTTTTTAGGCTTGCCGTCTTCATCTGGACCGAGATCAAAGCGGTAAAGCGCCATGAGTGGCTGACCGCTAGCGTCACTGTAGATCCAGACCTTCGACGGAGCACCGTGATCTCGATGGCGGACCGGGCAACGTTGCATCGCTTCGGCGGGGATCGGCTGTATGGCGGTCCATGTTGGCGCTTTGGTTTTACCTTGAGTAGGAGCCGACCGCGCAGCACCGACACTCACGCTCAGCAGTTCGGTGAGCTTCGCGCACGCCTCGACATCGGTGCCGCCGTCCAAGTAGCGGACTAAATCAATCAGGTCGCCGCCTTTGTCTCCAGTAGCGAAGTCAGCCCAGGTGCCTTTGTTCAAATTGACCTTGAGCGAGCCGGCGCGCTTATCGGTGCGAGTCGGATTGGGGGCGGTGTATTCCTTGCCGCCGTCGACACGCTTTCCGTTGGGCAGCCAGTGCGCGAGGACACGTTCAATGTCCTTCTGCGAGGCAGCTTTTACGTCGGCGAAGCTCGGTCGTTTCGTTTTGCTGCTCTGGTGCTGGCTCATGTGTCGGCCCTCGGCGAGAACAGGGTGTCAGCCACGTCATCAAGCAGCGCTTTTGCCATTTCACCTAGATAAAGAGCAGGCCAACTAAACCGTTCGCATTGATCGCTCATGGCGGCGTCGCGGTTCAGCAGGTTCACGTGGTCTTGCAACTGAGAGGCTAGCTCCAGAGCATCTTCGATGGGGATGCCTGCGTTGATGCGAAATAATTTCAAGCCGCTGGCATTAGCAGGCGAAAAATCCGTGCGGCCAATCGTGGTCAACGCGTTCATAGCGCACCGCCTTCGTGCTCCGCTGGAACGGAAGTGGTATCACCGTGCAGAGCGAGGGTTTTAATCAAGCCGAGGGTGCCGCGAACATCCCAAATGACGGCGGCAATAACACGGTTGGAGAGGCGCGACTCACCTTCAAAGTGGTCTTCGAGCAACGTCAGCACCGAGTCCGCGCGCTCAATTGCGCAGGCGATAGCGTCAATCGGCACACCAGCCCCGGCGCGCTGACTGACGCTGAGAATGTCTTCGGGCAGGGCAAAACTCAGGGCGTTGTTCATTGGGCACCGCCTGCGGCTTCGAGAGCGCGAGCTTTGGCCATGTGTGCGTTGTAGCGGGCGAGACGTGTAGCAAGACTGGAGTTGGCGTGTAGAGCGGCGAGAGCCATTGCACGGTGAGCAGCGGCGCGATTTTTGGACGGAATGAGGGCGTGCATAGGTGTAGCTCCAAGTTTGAAGATGGAGCTGCCACTGATCGTCGCCAAACGATTTAAGGTGGCAGCTGTGCGCAGGTTGGCGAACCGGGAACTTGGAACCCGGCAGACCCGAAGGTCTCCCACGCACAGCTGCCATAACACGAAACGGCGGGCACAAAAAAAGCGCCTGCTGTCGTATGGGGCGCCTGTGCGCCAAGTATCTCGGGTCGCCAAACCCGGTCACTGAATTTGCAGCGACACCGGCAGAATAACCCCGAGATTTTATTAGCGCAACCGGCACGAAGCCTTGCGCATTTTTTTGATGCGACATAAATTGACCGGGCATACAGATTGACCTCAAACGCCCCCGGTTGCCGCCGGGGGCGTTTTCGTTTCAGGCGTGGGCTTCCCAGCGCAGCTTGAGCAGGGGGAGGAAGCCGTCATGGATCATGGAGCGGGCGTCTTCGTAGGCTTCCGTTTGCTGGCCTTCATCAACGATCACCGCACCAAATTTTTCGCAATGAAGCGCGAGGGCGCACCATGTACCGTCGGCCCAGCTAAGTACGCTGACCACGCGACCCTGTCTGTCTTGTCGTCCGCGATAGCGCTCGAGGCGCTGCATCGTGGCGGCTGAAAAGCCGATGCGGCGTAGCACTGAAAAGGGATGCATCAAGGCTTGATTGGCAATCGAGCGGCTCATGCGGCCACCTCATCACGTGCTTCAATGCGACCACGTGCCCACGCTTGAACTTCCGACAAAACCCAGGCGACCGGTGCGCCACGGGCGTTGCTGTTGGTGAGCTTTACGGTTTTAGGAAAGCCACTCTCAGGCTCATTCATGAGCTTGTAGATGGTGGGGCGTGCGAGACCGACGATGGCCATGACCTCGGCGATTCGGATGAGCGTCAGCGATGGGTCGCTTGGTGTGGAGTCGTTTGCAAAGGAGTGGAGGCGAGAGGTTTTCATTGCACGTTTCTCACACTTCCATCAGCGCTATGCGTGCGGCTATCGAGCCACGCAGATACATCCTTAGGTCGATAACGCACGCGGCTTCCGACTTTTACATACGGCAGCGGATTGCGGCGCGAACTGCGCCAAGCGGCGAGCGTGCGATGCGAAAGACCCAGAGTCGCTGCCACCTGATCGGGAGTGAGTAAATCAGTGGCGGAGGGTGAAAGCGGGATGATGGATTGAAGCGTCGCGGCAGTCATTGAGCGTTTCCTGTAGTCGTTAAGAGTTACAGGGCTAACGCTAATTGGAGAAATGGAAACGAACGGTGGTTCACTTCCCATTCGAATCGCTGCAAATTTTTTGGGAGGCTTGACCTATCGCGGACTAATTAAATAGTAATGATTGAGGATTAATTTGATAGCGAGCCAAAAAGGTATGTTCAGCTCGCGATAGTTTAGTTTATTTGCATTGGGTCCCGCCATTCTACGCATTTGGTTTGCTGATTAACCTGCACAAGTATTAGTCCGCCTAGAGGGGGAGTGCTCAAGTCGAAGCCAATCGCGGTGAGAGGTTTTGCATCGCAGTGATAGTCCATTAGAAAATCTAAAAATATATCTACGATCTCCTTATAGTTGTTATTGTCGGTATGTTTCGGTATTAGAAGTTTGAATTTTATCCTTTCATTTGCGTCGGCATAAATTGAAAATGCCGAGGTGTAGGGATTGTCTTTCTTCAGCTTTCCTGTTGAACCGACTAAGGTTGGCTCAATCCTAGGTTTGGACATTACCTTTTTGGATGTTTCGAAAAGTTTTTGCTTGAGAAGTCGATAATGGTCTTTACCCATCTCGCCAAAAAAACCATCGATATATGGCTTTGAAATGTAAGCAGCAACTAAAGGAAGGACCAACCATTCGAGACTCGCTTGAGGGCCGAGGGGGGGTCTGGATTGGACATTTAGAGTTAGTCGTTCATCTAGTATAGAGTCTTCAAAATCTTGAAATAAATCTTTTGGTAAAGTGTCCTCGTAAATTAGTGCGATTTCTGGTTTGCTCATCTCTAACTTCCCATGTTTGACAAATAGTTATTTTCTTACAGCGGCGCTGAGTACTCCGCCCTCGACCAAAATGTTCCGTATTTGTTTGGTGGACAGCTTGGCTGCACCGCTCGGCGTTTTGAGCGCTGAGTCAGTACCGACAATAACTCCTACAACCTCTCGGTCTGATCGTCCATCACTGAGCAGACGCTTAGCGTGGGAGCAAATGCTCTGATTGCGGTCTATGACGGCCTCGCGACGTATGTTTGCCGAGCTATAGCCTGCTTTGCGTGCGGTCGCGCTGATCCGGATTTTATCGGCGCTGCTCAGCACCGGTGAAGCATAGACGTTAGCCAAAGTCATGTAATTCCGGGCGGTCCCTATCAAGTCCGCCACGGCCTCCCGAGCTTCGATTTCCAGGTCTGCCAGCTCATGGCGTACCTCCATCATGAATTCTGCGACGTCGTTCGACGCCTCTGCATTAAGTGCGGCAAAGCTCTCAAAATTTCCTGAGCACACATCTGTATCGAAGCCACTCAACCACCTCTCAAGCGTCTCAATAGCCCGGCAAGCGCGGTCAATCGCCAGCGCAGCAATATACTGGCTATCATTTATCGCCGAATTGGCCGACTCCCCTGCTACCCAGCGGATGCAGCGAGGCAGGTCGTCCCTAGAACGTTCAAATTGTTGACTTATGTTGCTGGAGAGTCGTCTTACATTTGCCAGTATGCGGACGGATTCAACGGACCACTCCCCATCTTTTAGGTGGCTCGCCCAATGCTCTTGGCCATTTCGTATGAGGTCGAGGGCATCATCGATGCGTTCGGCAAACTCTTCGTAGAGCGTGAATCGCTCGAACGTCTCAACAATCTCCCAACCTTCAATGTTGAGGGGATCGCTCAAGTAAAAAACTCTACTCAACACTCACCCCTCGCCCCGTCTTTGCAGTCAATAAAACGCGACGACGTGCGCCCGGCGAGGCTAGAAGACCGCCAGTGAGGTTGGGGAGATGCTGCTTCGAAGTGCTGCCGTCTTTGGAACACCTTTTGTGTGCCATCGACCATGTGTTCCAGCTGAGCGCTATTTGTGTTCCATCGTTGAAAGCCCCGAAATTAATGGCTTTCACCAGTTTCGGAACACATGGAACACATGGAACACATGGAACACCGCGTGTTTGAGGATTCAGGATTCGCATGTTCAGATGGCTTCTCTGAGCTGGCCCGACACGACGTTCCCATTCTGCAATTTCTCCAGGTGATCGGCATACCACTGCATCATGGCTGTTCGTTGCTCGAGGTACTGAGCTTTGTTGTAGACCCCTGAGATGCCCTCTTCTTTGTGGGCCAATTGCGCCTCGACATGTTCCTTTGGCCATCCGTGTTCGCGGAGCAGTGTGCTCGCCGTGTGCCGTGTGCCGTGACCAACAAGACGTCCTTTGTAGCCTATGGTCGCGAATACCTTATTGATCGTGTTCTCACTTATAGTCGGATTCTTTGCACCAACCCCAGGAAATAGCCAGCGGCTGCGCCCGGTTAAAGCGTGCAGCTCTCTAAGTGCGACCAGTGCTTGGCGCGGAAGGGGACACACGAAATCTCGGCGCATCTTCATCTTCGATGCAGGTGTAGTCCACAGAGCTTTATCGAGATCAAACTCCTTCCACTCCGCTAAACGAACCATTCCCGGCCTTGAGGCTGTCCATATGCAAAGCCATGCCGCCGTTCGGGCGGTGAGTCTGCTGGGGGTATTCGTCAAGGCGGTGAGAAACTCGCCGAGTTCGGGCTCTAGGAGATGAGGATGTTGTTGAGTCTTCGGCGCTTGAGCCGCGATGTCGCGTAGACGGCTACCGGGATCGTTTTCTGTAAGTCCCAAGCCGATTGCTCTGCCGAAGATCTGATTGACCCATGTCCGACATTTTTCAGCAACGTTATGTGCCTCCCGAGCTTCGAGGGAGGCCTGGAGATTTGCACAATCGGTTCGGGTTATTTCGTCCAGAGGTTTATCACCAAGCGCTGGAAGAATGTCCTTGTCGAGATAGGTGCGGATTTTATTGAGGGTGGAGGGGGCGAGACCTTTTTCCTCCTTTGCCTTCAGCCAAGCTTCCGCAGCCGCTCTAAAGGTTCGAGTTCGAGCTGCATCGATTGCGGCTTTTGCCGAGCGCTTTCGTTCAAGAGGGTCGGCACCGCTACTGACAACCTTTCGTAGATCGACTGCCTTTTCGCGGGCAAGTGCGCCGCTGACTTCTGGATAGCCGCCGAGGCCCATCCATGCCCAGTTACCTGCAGGCCGCTTGTACCGGAGTTGCCATGACTTGCCCCCATCCGGTTTGACCCGGAAATATAAGCCGTTCCCATCCAGCTCTCGGTATTCCTTTGATTCCGGCTCCAATCCCGCAAGTGTCGTGTCAGCGAGAGGGCGGCGCTTGATGTCTGCGCGCTTCATCCTTGTATCCCAAAGTTCGGTATTTTTCTCAGGATACAAGGAGGGATACAGGGATACAACGGATAAGGGGAGACAAGGGTAAACAGGCAGACACAAAAAAACCGGCCAAGTGGCCGGTTTCTCTGGGTCTGAGAGGCTGGTAGAGACTCTCAGATACTGCTATGTGGTGCCCCGAGGGAGACTCGAACTCCCACTCCTTTCGAAAACGGATTTTGAATCCGCCGCGTCTACCAATTCCGCCATCAGGGCTCAATGGCGGCGAAGTATAGAGAGGTGAATACCGTTGGTCAATCACGTTTCATGGTCAATTTTTGATATTTCCGCTAGACTTTCCGGCCCTGCTAGACGAACCCCATCATGCGCGTTGCTGACTTTACTTTCGAGCTTCCTGATTCGCTGATCGCCCGCCATCCGTTGGCCGAGCGTCGCGGTAGTCGCCTGCTGACCCTTGATGGGCCGAGCGGCGCCCTGGCACACCGTCAATTCACTGATTTGCTTGAGCATTTGCGCCCGGGCGATTTGATGGTGTTCAACAATACCCGGGTGATTCCGGCGCGGCTGTTCGGGCAGAAAGCGTCCGGCGGCAAGCTGGAAATTCTCATCGAGCGCGTGCTCGATGCGCACCGCGTGCTGGCCCATGTGCGCTCCAGCAAGTCGCCGAAGCCGGGTTCGAAGATCCTTATCGACGGCGGTGGCGAAGCCGAGATGCTCGCGCGTCATGATGCGCTGTTCGAGCTGGGTTTTGCCGAGGAAGTCTTGCCGTTGCTCGACCGCGTCGGGCACATGCCGTTGCCTCCTTATATAGACCGCCCGGATGAAGGCTCGGATCGCGAGCGTTATCAGACCGTGTATGCCCAGCGCCTGGGCGCGGTGGCGGCGCCGACGGCGGGGCTGCATTTCGACGAGCCGCTGATGCAGGCGATTGCCGCCAAGGGCGTCGAGACTGCGTTCGTGACGTTGCATGTGGGCGCGGGGACGTTTCAGCCGGTGCGTGTCGAGAAGATCGAAGATCACCACATGCACAGCGAGTGGCTGGAAGTCGGCCAGGATGTGGTCGATGCGGTGGCGGCGTGCCGTGCGCGTGGCGGTCGGGTGATTGCGGTCGGCACCACCAGCGTGCGTTCGCTGGAGAGCGCGGCGCGCGATGGTGTGCTCAAGCCGTTCAGTGGCGACACCGACATCTTTATCTATCCGGGCCGGCCGTTTCATGTGGTCGATGCCCTAGTGACCAATTTCCATTTGCCGGAATCCACGCTGTTGATGCTGGTTTCCGCGTTTGCCGGTTATCCCGAAACCATGGCTGCCTACAAGGCCGCCGTGGAAAACGGCTACCGCTTTTTCAGTTACGGGGATGCGATGTTCATCACCCGCAATCCCGCTCCAACTGCCCCTGAACAGACAGGCCCAGAGGAAACAGAATGAGTCGCGAATGTCGAATGTCCTTTGAGCTGCTGGCCACCGATGGCAAGGCTCGTCGTGGTCGCCTGACCTTCCCCCGTGGCACCGTCGAGACCCCGGCGTTCATGCCGGTCGGCACCTACGGCACGGTCAAGGGCATGCTGCCGCGCGACATCGTCGCCACTGGCGCGGAAATCATTCTGGGCAACACCTTTCACCTGTGGTTGCGTCCCGGCACTCAAGTGATCAAGGAACATGGCGACCTGCACGATTTCATGCAGTGGAAAGGCCCGATCCTCACCGACTCCGGCGGCTTCCAGGTGTTCAGCCTCGGCGCGATGCGCAAGATCAAGGAGGAGGGCGTGACCTTCGCTTCTCCGGTCGACGGCGCCAAAGTGTTCATGGGCCCGGAAGAGTCGATGCAGGTGCAGCGCGATCTCGGTTCCGACATTGTGATGATCTTCGACGAATGCACGCCGTATCCGGCTGACGAAGACGTCGCGCGGGTATCGATGGAGCTGTCGCTGCGCTGGGCGCAGCGTTCGAAGAATGCCCACGGCGACAACACCGCGGCGCTGTTCGGCATCGTCCAGGGCGGCATGCATGAAAACCTGCGCATGCGCTCGCTCGAAGGCCTCGACAAGATCGGCTTCGACGGCCTCGCCATCGGCGGTCTGTCGGTGGGCGAACCGAAGCACGAAATGATCAAGGTGCTGGATTATCTGCCGGGCCAGATGCCCGCTGACAAACCTCGTTACCTTATGGGCGTTGGCAAACCGGAAGATCTGGTTGAGGGTGTGCGCCGCGGGGTGGACATGTTCGATTGCGTGATGCCAACCCGTAATGCCCGCAATGGGCATCTGTTCATCGATACCGGTGTGCTGAAGATCCGTAACGCGTTCCATCGCCACGATGAATCGCCGCTGGATCCGACCTGCGATTGCTACACCTGCCAGAACTTCTCGCGCGCTTATCTGCATCACCTGGACAAGTGCGGCGAAATGCTCGGCAGCATGCTCAATACCATCCATAACTTGCGCCATTATCAGGTGCTGATGGCTGGTTTGCGCGAGGCTATTCAACAGGGTACATTGGCCGCCTTTGTCGATGCCTTCTACACCAAACGCGGACTTCCCGTTCCGCCTTTGGACTGAGTTTTCTGACCCCAAGATTCAACATTTGCAACTGGAGTGCTAAATGAGCTTTTTTATCTCTAACGCCATGGCTGACGCAGCTGCACCGGCTGCTGCAAGCCCAATGGGCGGCGGCTTCGAGTGGATTTTCCTGGTCGGCTTCCTGGTCATCTTCTACCTGATGATCTGGCGTCCACAGGCCAAGCGCGCCAAAGAGCAGAAGAACCTGCTGAGCAGCCTGCAGAAGGGCGACGAAGTCGTGACCACTGGCGGCATCGCCGGCAAGATCACCAAGGTTGCCGATGACTTCGTGGTTCTGGAAGTGTCCGACACCGTGGAAATGAAGTTCCAGAAAGGCGCCATCGCCGCCACGCTGCCAAAAGGCACGCTGAAAGCGATCTAAGAGCAACAACTTCTACTCAATCGACGGGGCGCGCAAGGCGCCCCGCGTTCATAACGGGCGGCGTGATGCTGAACAAATACCCTCTGTGGAAATACATTCTGATCCTGGCGGTGCTGGCGATCGGTCTGATTTATTCCGCTCCCAATCTTTACCCCGATGACCCGGCCATTCAGATCAGCGGCGCCAGCACGGCTCTGCAGGTCAATGACGCCGATCTGGCTCGCGTCAGCACAGCGCTGAAAGAGTCCGGCATCAACGTCAAGGCGGCTACGCTGACGGCGGGCGGCAAGGGCGGTCTGATCCGTCTGAGCAAGGCTGAAGATCAGCTGCCGGCCAAGGACGTTGTACGCAAGGCATTGGGTGATGACTACGTCGTCGCGCTGAACCTGGCACAGACCACCCCGCAATGGCTGCGCAACCTCGGTGCGCACCCGATGAAGCTGGGTCTGGACTTGTCCGGTGGTGTGCACTTCCTGCTCGAAGTGGACATGGACAAAGCCCTCGATGCGCGCCTGAAAGTCTACGAGGGCGACGTCAAGAGCCTGCTGCGCAAAGAGAAGCTGCGCTATCGCAGCCTGCCGCAACTGGGCGGTGCCATTCAGTTGGGCTTCAGCGATGAAGACTCCCGCGAACAGGCCCGTGCGCTGATCCGCAAGAATTTCAACGATTTCGACATTGTTCCGGCCGACCTCAACGGTCAACCGGTGCTGCGTCTGGCGATGACCCCGGCCAAGCTGGCGGAAATCCGTGAATACTCCATCAAGCAGAACCTGACCACGGTACGTAACCGCGTCAACGAGCTGGGTGTTGCCGAACCGATCGTGCAGCGTCAGGGCGCCAACCGCATCGTGGTTGAGCTGCCGGGCGTGCAGGACACTGCCGAAGCCAAGCGTATTCTCGGCAAGACGGCCAACCTTGAGTTCCGTCTGGCCGCCGAGCCGGGCGCTTCGAAAGCCACTTCCGAATCGTTCGAATTCCGCGAAGGCAACCGTCCGCCAGCGCAGATCGAGCGTGGCCTGATCATCACCGGTGACCAGGTCACCGACGCCAAGGCCGGTTTCGGCGAGCACGGCACGCCTGAAGTGAACATCCGTCTGGATGGTCATGGTGGCGAGCTGATGAGCCGCGCGACCCGTTCCAACGTCGGTCGCAGCATGGCGGTGATCTTCATCGAACAGCGTCCGGTCACCACTTACACCAAGCAAGTGGTTGATGGCGTCGAGAAAGACGTTGCGGTGCAGACGTTCAAGGAAGAGAAGAAGATCATCAGCCTGGCGACCATTCAGTCGCCGCTGGGTGCGCAATTCCGCATCACTGGCCTGAACGGTCAGGGCGAGTCGTCCGAACTGGCGCTGCTGCTGCGTGCCGGTGGTCTGGCTGCACCGATGTACTTCGCTGAAGAGCGCACAATCGGTCCGAGCCTGGGTGCTGACAACATCACCAAAGGTATCGATGCTTCCCTGTGGGGCATGCTGTTCGTATCGCTGTTCATCATCGCCATCTACCGCTTCTTCGGCGTCATCGCCACCGTCGCTCTGGCGGTGAACATGGTGCTGCTGCTGGCGTTGATGTCCTTGCTGGGCGCCACGCTGACCCTGCCGGGTATCGCCGGTATCGTCCTGACGATGGGTATGGCGGTCGACGCTAACGTACTGATCTTCTCGCGGATTCGTGAAGAGATCGCCGCCGGCATGACTGTGCAGCGGGCAATCAACGAAGGCTTCGGCCGGGCATTCACCGCGATTCTCGACGCCAACCTGACCACCTTGCTGGTCGGCGGCATTCTCTTCGCCATGGGCACCGGCCCGGTGAAGGGGTTCGCAGTGACGATGTCCCTCGGGATCTTTACCTCGATGTTCACGGCCATCATGGTGACCCGCGCAATGGTCAACCTGATTTTTGGCGGACGTGACTTCAAGAAGTTGTGGATTTAAGGGGCTGCCATGTTACGTACAATCAACTTCATGGGCGTTCGCAACTTCGCGTTCGGCGTCACATTGCTGCTTACCGTCATTGCCTTGTTCAGTGTCGCCACCAAGGGCATGAACTGGGGCCTGGACTTCACCGGCGGTACGCTCATCGAGCTGACCTACGAGCGTCCGGCCGACGTCACCAAGGTGCGCGAGCAACTGGCGACTTCCGGTTATCACGAAGCCGTGGTGCAGAACTTCGGTGCGACCACCGATCTGCTGGTGCGCATGCCGGGTGAAGACCCGCAGTTGGGCCATCAAGTAGCGGAAGCGCTTCAAAAGGTCGGCGGTGACAACCCGGCGACGGTCAAGCGTGTCGAGTTCGTCGGTCCGCAGGTCGGTGAAGAGCTGCGCGACCAGGGCGGCCTCGGCATGCTGCTGGCGCTCGGCGGCATCCTGATCTACCTGGCGTTCCGCTTTCAGTGGAAGTTCGCGGTCGGCGCCATTGTGTCGCTGATCCACGACGTGATCGTGACCGTGGGTATCCTCTCGTACTTCCAGATCACCTTCGATCTGACAGTGCTGGCGGCAGTGCTGGCGATCATCGGTTACTCGCTGAACGACACCATCGTGGTCTTCGACCGGGTGCGTGAGAACTTCCGCGTGCTGCGCAAGGCGACGCTGATCGAGAACATCAACATCTCGACCACCCAGACCCTGCTGCGCACCATGGCGACGTCGATCTCCACTCTGCTGGCGATCGCGGCGCTGCTGTTCTTCGGTGGCGACAACCTGTTCGGCTTCTCCATCGCACTGTTCATCGGTGTACTGGCGGGTACCTACTCGTCGATCTACATCGCCAACGTGGTGCTGATCTGGCTGAACCTGACCACCGAGGATCTGATTCCTCCGGCCAACACCGACAAGGAAGTCGACGATCGTCCATAACGGTCAGCGATTTCCCGGCTGTCAGCCAACAAAAGGCGCGAGTTGAACTCGCGCCTTTTTTTGTGCTCCAAGGCTGGGAGAAGCGCGGGCGCGTCCCGCATGTGATGGTCAGGAGGTTCATGTGAACAAGTCGTTGCTGGTTGGTGCGGTATTGGGTGCTGTCGGTGTCACAGCCGGGGGTGCTGTTGCCACCTACAGCCTGGTTAAAAGCGGCCCTGAGTATGCGCAAGTATTAGCCGTTGAGCCGGTCAAGACACAGATCAAGACTCCACGTGAAGTATGCAAGGATGTAACGGTGACCCGTCAGGCACCGGTAAAAGATCAACACCAGATCGCCGGTACCGTGGTCGGCGCGCTGGCCGGTGGTTTGCTGGGCAACCAGATTGGCGGCGGTAACGGCAAGAAGATTGCCACGGTGGCCGGTGCGGTCGGTGGCGGTTATGCGGGCAACAAGGTGCAGGAGGGCATGCAGGAGCGTGACACCTACACCACCACGCAAACCCGCTGCAACACGGTCAATGACATCAGCGACAAGGTCGTCGGTTACGACGTGCGTTACTCGCTTGATGGCAAGGAAGGCAAAGTGCGGATGGATCGCGATCCGGGCAACCAGATTCCGGTCGACAAGGAAGGCAAGCTGATCCTGTCGCAGAATGAGCCGGCTCAGTAAGGATTTACGGTTGTGAAAAGAAGCACCCTGCGGGGTGCTTTTTTTATACCCGCGATTCAGGGCAGCGCGCGATTCTCACCTGTGGGAGCGAGCCTGCTCGCGAATGCGGTCCAACAGTTGATAGTTCCTTTGCTGGCGCGCCCATTCGCGAGCAGGCTCGCTCCCACGGGGAATTGTGCTGTTTGGAATTGCAGGCATAAAAAAAGCACCCCGGAGGGTGCTTTCTGGTTTCGCGGAAAGCTTAGCGCTTCAGCGAGGCCGGCAGGTGCGGCTGGATCGCCGTCAGCACTGCCTTGAAGCATTTGGTGTTGCCAGCAACGATGTGGCCTTTCTCAAGGAAGTCGTGACCACCGGTGAAGTCGCTCACCAGGCCGCCGGCTTCTTGAATCAGCAGGGCGCCTGCCGCCATGTCCCACTCGGACAAGCCCGATTCCCAGAACGCATCGAAACGACCGGCAGCCACGTAAGCCAGGTCCAGGCTCGCCGAACCGGCGCGGCGGATGCCGGCAGTCTGGCCAACCAGAGCGCGGAACATGCCCAGGTAGTTGTCGAGGTTGTCCATCTGATCGTCGCGGAACGGGAAGCCAGTGCCGAGCAGGGCGCCGTCGAGGCTGGTGCGACCGCTTACGCGCAGACGACGACCGTTCAGTTGAGCGCCGCGACCACGGCTGGCGGTGAATTCTTCCTGGCGGACCGGGTCCAGAACCACTGCGTGTTCCAGGCGACCACGATATTTGCAGGCAATGCTCACTGCAAAGTGCGGAATGCCACGGAGGAAGTTGGTGGTGCCGTCCAGCGGATCGATGATCCACAGGTACTCTTCGCCTTCGATGCCGGTGCCAGCGTGCAGGCCGGTTTCTTCACCCTGAATCGAGTGATTCGGGTAAGCCTTGCGCAGGGCATCGATGATTTTCTGTTCAGCGGCGCGATCGACCTCGGATACGTAATCCTTGGCGTCTTTTTCGTCGACCTTGATGGTATCCAGGCGCTCGATGGAGCGGAAGATCAGTTCACTGGCGCTGCGGGCGGCGCGCAGCGCGATATTCAGCATGGGCTGCATGGATGTGTCACCTAAGGTTGTTAAAGAAAGCCGCGCATTCTATCAGAACTTTTCTTCAGGTGAAGGACGCTGTTCGCTTTCATAGCTTAACGGTAGGCTGTTCTGTAAGATTTGCCCCCCTTTCCTGTGTCCGAGAGCGCCTCCCTTGCTGCAGAACATTCGTGTCGTCCTGGTCAACACCAGTCACCCCGGCAACATCGGCGGGGCCGCGCGCGCCATGAAAAACATGGGTCTGTCGCGACTGGTGCTGGTCGAACCGCGGGTCTTCCCGCACCACGAGGCCGACGCCCGCGCCTCCGGTGCTGGTGACATCCTTGAAAACGCGCAAATCGTCGCCACCTTGGAAGATGCTCTGGTCGGCTGCAATCTGGTGCTCGGCACCAGCGCCCGCGACCGGCGCATTCCCTGGCCCCTGCTCGATCCGCGCGAATGCGGCAACAAAGTGGTCGAGGAAGCCGGGCAGGGCGCCGAGATTGCTTTGGTGTTCGGCCGTGAAGATTCCGGCCTGACCAACGAAGAGCTGCAGCGATGTCATTTTCACGTGCACATCCCTTCCGACCCGGCGTTCAGTTCGCTGAACCTCGGGGCGGCGGTGCAGGTATTGAGCTATGAAGTGCGCATGGCCTGGCTGGCCGCACAGGGTCAGCCGAGCAAGGTCGAGAAAGAAGAAGTGGCCTCGGTGAAAAGCGCCGAGCTGGCGACCATGGATGAGCTGGAGCGATTCTATGAGCACCTGGAGCAGACGCTGGTTGCCATCGAATTCCTCGACCCGGAAAAGCCACGCCACTTGATGGCGCGCCTGCGCCGGTTGTACGGACGCAGCTCGGTCAGCCGGGCGGAAATGAATATTTTGCGTGGCATCCTCACGGAAACCCAGAAAGCGGCCCGTGGCGAGCTTCTAAAGCGGAAGGATTAAATGATGTTTGAGCGTTTGCGTGAAGATATCCAGAGCGTATTCCATCGAGACCCGGCGGCGCGTAACGCTTTTGAAGTCCTGACCTGCTACCCCGGCATGCATGCGATCTGGATTCATCGCCTCGCCGGAATGCTCTGGCGCAATGAGTTGAAATGGCTGGCGCGACTGGTGTCGAACTTCGGTCGCTGGCTGACCGGGATCGAGATTCATCCGGGCGCCAAGGTCGGTCGGCGGTTCTTCATTGACCACGGCATGGGCATCGTTATTGGTGAAACCGCCGAGATCGGCGACGACGTCACCATCTATCAAGGCGTGACCCTCGGCGGCACCAGCTGGAACAAAGGCAAGCGCCACCCGACTCTCGGAGACGGCGTTGTAGTCGGTGCCGGGGCCAAGGTTCTCGGTCCGTTCATGGTGGGTGCCGGCGCCAAAGTCGGCTCCAACGCTGTGGTCACCAAGGAAGTGCCGCCGGGCGCCACGGTGGTGGGGATTCCGGGGCGGATCATCGTCAAGAGCGACGAAGAGCAGGACGCCAAGCGCAAAGCCATGGCGGAAAAGATCGGTTTCGACGCCTACGGTGTCAGCGAAGACATGCCCGACCC
This sequence comes from Pseudomonas sp. Sample_21, assembly GCF_004307525.1. Taxonomy (NCBI): domain Bacteria; kingdom Pseudomonadati; phylum Pseudomonadota; class Gammaproteobacteria; order Pseudomonadales; family Pseudomonadaceae; genus Pseudomonas; species Pseudomonas sp. Sample_21. Next base: position 183,907 of record NZ_RCNZ01000088.1, read on the forward strand.
GGTGGCCCGCGCCATCGGCCAGTTGCTCGACCATCTGCAAGCGGTGGATGGGCGCCTGGAAGGCATGTGCGGCGCGCTGAAGGATCTGGGCAGCAATTACTGTGCGAAAGATCTGCCTGAGCTGCGTGAAGAAGACTTCGCTTGCGTCAAGGGCAAGGACGAATCGAAAGCCGGCTGAACTGCGGCGCTGCTTTTCGCGAGCAGGCTCGCTCCCACAAGAGCAATGCATTCCAATGTGGGAGCGAGCCTGCTCGCGAAGAACGATCACGCGGTTGCGCTGGCTGTCCGCGCCCCGTCTTTGCTATAGTGCGCGCGCTCTTTTGCGGGTAAACCCGACTAAAGCACTAGGTCTTATAGTTGACTTAAATGCTCGGGAATTGCATACTCCCGCCCATTCCGAACTCCGTGGTAACTGTCCATGCGACTGACTACAAAAGGCCGATACGCCGTGACCGCCATGCTTGACCTGGCGTTGCACGCGCAGCACGGGCCGGTGTCTCTGGCCGATATCTCCGAGCGCCAAGGCATCTCCCTGTCCTACCTCGAACAGCTGTTCGCCAAGCTGCGCCGCAGCAACCTGGTTTCCAGCGTTCGCGGTCCGGGTGGTGGCTACCAGTTGTCCCGCGACATGCAGGGCATCCAGGTCGCCCAGGTGATCGATGCGGTGAACGAATCGGTCGATGCCACCAAGTGCCAGGGCCAGGGCGATTGCCATTCCGGCGATACCTGCCTGACCCATCATCTGTGGTGCGATTTGAGCCTGCAGATTCACGAATTTCTGAGCGGTATCAGCTTGGCCGACCTTGTGACTCGCCGTGAGGTACAAGAAGTGGCCCAGCGTCAGGACCAGCGCCGTTGCAGCAGCAAGGCGCCACGCCTGGACAAGATTGAAGCGTCCGCCGTCGAATGACAGCCGAAGAGCTACCCGCGGCACGCCAGCCCTGATTTAGGAGATAGTCCATGAAATTGCCGATTTACCTTGATTACTCTGCAACCACCCCGGTTGATCCGCGCGTTGCGCAGAAAATGAGTGAATGCCTGCTGGTCGACGGAAACTTCGGTAACCCGGCGTCCCGCTCCCACGTGTTCGGCTGGAAGGCTGAAGAGTCCGTCGAAAACGCTCGTCGTCAAGTGGCCGATCTGGTCAATGCCGACCCGCGCGAAATCGTCTGGACCTCCGGTGCCACCGAATCCGACAACCTGGCGATCAAGGGCGCGGCACATTTCTACGCCTCCAAAGGCAAGCACCTGATCACCAGCAAGATCGAGCACAAGGCTGTCCTCGACACCATGCGCCAGCTGGAGCGTGAAGGCTTCGAAGTGACTTACCTCGAGCCGACCGAAGACGGTCTGATCACCCCGGCAATGATCGATGCTGCACTGCGCGAAGACACCATTCTGGTGTCGGTGATGCACGTCAACAACGAAATCGGCACCATCAACGACATCGCTGCAATCGGCGAGATGCTGCGCGCCAAAGGCGTGCTGTTCCATGTCGACGCGGCTCAGTCCACCGGCAAGGTCGAAATCGATCTGCAGAAGCTGAAAGTCGACATGATGTCGTTCTCCGCCCACAAGACTTATGGCCCTAAAGGCATCGGCGCGCTGTACGTCAGCCGCAAGCCGCGTGTGCGCATCGAAGCGACCATGCACGGCGGCGGTCACGAGCGTGGCATGCGTTCCGGCACCCTGGCGACCCACCAGATCGTCGGCATGGGCGAAGCGTTCCGCGTAGCCAAGGAAGACATGGCCGCTGAAAACGTGCGCATCAAAGCCTTGAGCGATCGCTTCTACAAGCAGGTCGAGCATCTGGAAGAGCTGTACGTCAACGGCAGCCTGACCGCCCGCGTTCCGCACAACCTGAACCTGAGCTTCAACTACGTTGAAGGCGAGTCGCTGATCATGGCGCTCAAGGATCTGGCGGTATCGTCCGGTTCGGCCTGCACCTCGGCTTCGCTGGAGCCTTCGTACGTACTGCGCGCCCTGGGCCGCAACGACGAACTGGCACACAGCTCGATCCGCTTTACCTTCGGCCGTTTCACCACCGAAGAAGAAATCGACTACGCCGCGCAGAAAGTCTGCGAGGCCGTTACCAAGCTGCGCGCTCTGTCGCCGCTGTGGGACATGTACAAAGACGGCGTCGATATCTCGAAAATCGAGTGGGCGGCACACTAACTATAGAAGCCGCCGGATACAGATCCTGTAGCGACGCGGCGTTAACGCAGCGCAGTTGCAGGGTCTCAAGAGCGGCCCTGATGAGTGAGGATTGAGAATCATGGCTTACAGCGAAAAGGTCATCGACCACTACGAAAACCCGCGCAACGTCGGCAAGATGAACGCGGAAGATCCTGATGTCGGCACCGGCATGGTCGGCGCTCCGGCGTGCGGCGACGTGATGCGTCTGCAGATCAAGGTCAACGATCAGGGCGTTATCGAAGACGCCAAGTTCAAGACCTACGGTTGCGGTTCGGCAATCGCCTCCAGCTCCCTCGCCACCGAGTGGATGAAGGGCAAGACCCTGGACGAAGCCGAAACCATCAAGAACACTCAGCTGGCCGAAGAACTGGCCCTGCCGCCAGTGAAAATCCACTGCTCCGTGCTCGCAGAAGACGCTATCAAAGCGGCAGTTCGCGACTACAAGCAGAAGAAAGGCTTGATCTGAATTTCAAGATTCGGCGACGAGTAAGGAGTCAACGATGGCTATCAGCATGACAGAAGCGGCTGCTCGACACGTGCGGCGCTCCCTCGACGGGCGCGGCAAAGGTGAAGGGATTCGTCTGGGTGTTCGCACCACAGGCTGTTCCGGCCTTGCCTACGTGCTGGAGTTTGTCGACGAGGTAGTGGCGGAAGATCAGGTGTTCGAGAGTCACGGCGAAAAAGTGATCATCGACCCGAAAAGCCTGGCCTACCTGGACGGCACCGAGCTCGACTTCGTCAAGGAAGGGTTGAACGAAGGCTTCAAGTTCAACAACCCCAACGTGCGCGGTGAATGTGGCTGCGGCGAAAGCTTCAACATCTGAGGCTGGTCGTGGGTATTCCTTGTCATTTCGCTTTATTCGAGCTGCAACCGAGCTTCCGCCTGGATCTCGAGCAGTTGGCCACGCGCTACCGTGAGTTGGCGCGCGGCGTCCATCCTGACCGTTTTGCCGATGCATCCGAACGCGAGCAGCGCTCGGCGCTCGAGCAATCGGCGCGGCTCAACGACGCCTACCAGACGCTCAAGAGCCCGGCCCAGCGCGCACGCTACCTGCTGAAAATCAGCGGGCATGAAGTGGCGATGGAAGTCACTGTCCACGATCCCGAATTCCTTCTGCAGCAGATGCAATGGCGCGAAGAGCTCGAAGATCTGCAGGACAGCGCCGACCTCGACGGTGTTGCCGTGTTCAAGCGTCGCTTGAAGGCGGCTCAGGAGCAGCTCAACGAAAGCTTCGCAGCCTGTTGGGATGATGCAGCGCAACGCGAGCAGGCCGAACGCCTGATGCGGCGCATGCAGTTCCTCGACAAGCTCACCTACGAAGTGCGCCAGCTGGAAGAGCGCCTCGACGATTAACCCAGTGCTGCCCTGATTGCACGCTGACAGACAGACAAGACCTGATCACCATGGCTCTACTGCAGATCGCCGAACCCGGCCAAAGTCCTCAACCGCACCAGCGTCGCCTGGCTGTGGGCATCGACTTGGGTACTACCAATTCGCTGGTCGCTGCGCTGCGCAGTGGTCTTTCCGAACCGCTGGCCGACGCCAACGGGCAGGTCATCCTGCCGTCCGCCGTGCGTTATCACGCCGACCGCGTCGAAGTCGGTGAGTCCGCCAAGCTGGCAGCAGCCTCCGATCCCCTGAACACCGTGCTCTCGGTCAAGCGCTTGATGGGTCGTGGTCTGTCCGACGTCAAGCAATTGGGCGAGCAGTTGCCGTATCGCTTTGTCGGCGGCGAATCGCACATGCCGTTCATCGATACCGTGCAAGGCCCGAAAAGCCCGGTTGAAGTCTCCGCCGATATCCTCAAGGTCCTGCGTCAGCGCGCTGAGGCGACCTTGGGTGGCGAGCTGGTTGGCGCGGTGATCACCGTTCCTGCCTACTTCGACGATGCGCAGCGTCAGGCCACCAAAGATGCGGCCAAGCTCGCTGGTCTTAACGTGTTGCGTCTGCTCAACGAGCCGACTGCGGCTGCGGTGGCTTACGGTCTGGATCAGCACGCTGAAGGTCTGGTGGCGATTTATGACCTGGGCGGTGGTACTTTCGATATCTCCATTCTGCGTCTGACCGGCGGCGTCTTTGAAGTTCTGGCCACTGGCGGCGACAGCGCGCTGGGCGGCGATGATTTCGATCACGCGATTGCCGGCTGGATCATCGAGAGCGCTGGCCTGTCCGCCGATCTCGATCCGGGCGCACAGCGCAATCTGCTGCAAACTGCCTGTGCGGCCAAAGAAGCTTTGACCGACGCCGCCAGCGTTGAAGTGGCTTACGGCGACTGGAAAGCCCAGTTGACCCGTGAAGCCTTCGATGCGCTGATCGAACCGATGGTCGCGCGCAGCCTGAAAGCCTGCCGCCGCGCCGTTCGCGATTCCGGTATTGAACTGGAAGACGTCCACGCTGTGGTCATGGTCGGCGGTTCGACCCGTGTGCCGCGCGTTCGCGAAGCCGTTGCCGAAGCCTTCGGTCGTCAACCATTGACGGAAATCGACCCGGATCAAGTGGTGGCCATCGGTGCCGCGATCCAGGCTGACACCCTGGCTGGCAACAAGCGCGATGGCGGCGAACTGCTGCTGCTCGATGTGATTCCGCTTTCCCTTGGTTTGGAAACCATGGGCGGTCTGATGGAAAAGGTGATTCCGCGCAACACTACCATTCCCGTCGCCCGCGCTCAGGATTTCACCACCTATAAAGACGGCCAGTCGGCCATGGCGATCCACGTGTTGCAGGGTGAGCGCGAGCTGATCAGCGATTGTCGCTCTCTGGCACGGTTCGAATTGCGTGGCATTCCGGCAATGGTGGCGGGCGCGGCGAAAATTCGCGTGACCTTCCAGGTCGACGCCGACGGTCTGCTCAGCGTGTCTGCCCGTGAATTGGGATCGGGCGTTGAAGCGAGCATTCAGGTCAAACCTTCCTATGGTCTGACCGATGGCGAAATCGCCAAGATGCTCAAAGATTCGTTCCAGCATGCCAATGACGACAAGGTCGCCCGCGTTCTGCGTGAGCAGCAAGTCGATGCCCAGCGCCTGCTCGAAGCAGTGCAGGGCGCGCTGGAGGCCGATGGCGAGCGTCTGCTCGACGCCGAAGAGCGCATGGTCATCGAACTGCAAATGCAGGAACTGGCCGAACTGATGAAAGGTACCGATGGTTACGCCATCGAGCAGCAGACCAAACGTCTGTCGCAAGTGACCGATGCTTTTGCTGCCCGCCGCATGGATCTGACGGTGAAAGCCGCTCTGTCGGGGCGCAACCTGAATGAAATCGAGGATATCTGATGCCGCAGGTCATTTTTCTGCCCCACGAGAAGTTCTGCCCTGAAGGCATGGTGGTCGAGGCTGCGCCCGGCACATCGATTCTCGAACTGGCCCACGAACACCATATCGAGATGGAAAGCGCGTGCGGCGGCGTCTGCGCCTGCACCACGTGCCACTGCATCATCCGCGAAGGTTTCGACTCGCTGGAAGAGGCCGACGAGCTGGAAGAAGACTTCCTCGACCGTGCCTGGGGCCTTGAGGCGCAATCGCGTCTGGCTTGCCAGGCCATCGTCGGTGAGGAAGACCTCACCGTCGAGATTCCGAAATATTCGCTTAACCATGCGGCCGAAGCGCCGCACTGACTGGTAAGACTGTCATGAGCTACGGTTGGAATGATGTTCAACGCATTGCAGAAGAGCTGGCCGAGGCCCACGAGGGACTCGACCCGTACTCTGTAGGTTTTGTCCGTTTGCAGCAGATGATTCTTGAACTGCCTGACTTCGACGCTACTTCCGGCCGGGTCGGCGAGAAGGTGCTCGAAGCGGTTCAGGAGCTCTGGGCCGCAGAATTGGACTGATCGTCTCGCAGGTTAGGCAATACCCAAGAACCCGCGTATAATTCGCGGGTTTAATTTTTCGCAAATTACTGTTTCTGGAGTTACACCATGGCTGTTCAACGTACTTTCTCCATCATCAAGCCTGACGCCGTTGCTAAAAACGTGATCGGCAAGATCACCACTCGCTTCGAAGACGCTGGCCTGCGCGTTGTAGCTTCGAAACTGAAGCAACTGTCCAAAGCCGAAGCCGAAGGCTTCTACGCTGAGCACAGCGAGCGCGGTTTCTTCGGTGACCTGGTTGCTTTCATGACTTCCGGTCCGGTTGTCGTTCAGGTTCTGGAAGGTGAAAACGCTATCGCTCGCAACCGTGAGCTGATGGGCGCTACCAACCCTAAAGAAGCTGCTGCCGGCACCATCCGTGCTGACTTCGCTGAATCGATCGACGCCAACGCCGTTCACGGTTCGGACTCCGAAGCTGCTGCCGCTCGCGAAATCGCTTACTTCTTCGCAGCTACTGAAGTAACCACTCGCTAAGCATTGCTTGCAGAGTGAAGGTGAATCCATGACTACATCGACTGTTAAAACAAACCTGCTGGGTCTGACCCAGCCGGAAATGGAAAAATTCTTCGACTCAATCGGGGAGAAGCGTTTCCGTGCCGGTCAGGTAATGAAATGGATTCACCACTTTGGCGTCGATGATTTCGACGCCATGACGAACGTCAGCAAAGCCTTGCGCGACAAGCTCAAGGCCATTGCTGAAGTGCGTGGTCCGGAAGTGGTCAGCGAGGACATCTCCAGCGACGGCACCCGTAAATGGGTGGTGCGCGTGGCGTCCGGCAGCTGCGTCGAGACCGTGTACATTCCCCAGGGCAAACGCGGCACCTTGTGCGTTTCGTCCCAGGCAGGCTGCGCCCTGGATTGCAGTTTCTGCTCCACCGGCAAGCAAGGCTTCAACAGCAACCTCACCGCCGCCGAAGTCATCGGTCAGGTGTGGATTGCCAACAAATCTTTCGGCAGCGTCCCGGCCACCGTCGACCGTGCGATCACCAACGTGGTGATGATGGGCATGGGCGAGCCGTTGCTGAACTTCGACAACGTCGTCGCCGCCATGCATCTAATGATGGATGACCTCGGCTACGGGATCTCCAAGCGCCGCGTGACCCTGTCCACCTCGGGTGTGGTGCCGATGATCGATGAGCTGGCCAAGCACATCGACGTATCCCTGGCGTTGTCCCTGCACGCACCGAATGACGCATTGCGTAACCAATTGGTGCCGATCAACAAGAAATATCCGCTTAAGATGCTGCTCGAGTCGTGCCAGCGCTACATGTCCGCCCTTGGCGAGAAACGTGTGCTGACCATCGAGTACACCTTGCTCAAGGACGTCAACGACAAGCTTGAGCACGCGGTGGAAATGATCGAGTTGCTTAAAGATATCCCGTGCAAGATCAACCTGATCCCGTTCAACCCGTTCCCGCACTCCGGGTACGAGCGGCCGAGCAACAATGCCATCCGCCGCTTCCAGGATCAGTTGCATCAGGCCGGTTTCAACGTCACCGTGCGCACCACCCGTGGTGAAGACATCGATGCCGCATGTGGTCAATTGGTAGGGCAGGTGCTGGATCGCACCCGTCGCAGCGAACGTTACATCGCCGTGCGCGAGTTGAGCGCCGACAGCGATCTGGCACAGAACGCCGCGAACACTAACTAAGAGAGGATCTCTATGTCCCTGCGCTTTGCGCTGCTGTTGCTGTTGGCCAGCCTGTGTGCTGGTTGTGTCCTGTCGGGTGACTACAACCCGATGAAGACCAGCAAGGGCCGCGATGAAGCGCGGGCTGCCTACGTGCAGCTGGGGCTGGGCTATCTGCAGCAAGGCATGACCGAGCGCGCCAAGGTGCCATTGAAGAAAGCGCTGGAGCTGGACGGTTCCGACCCCGACGCCAATGCGGCCCTCGGTCTGGTGTTCCAGGCGGAAATGGAGCCGGCACTGGCCGACGAGCACTTTCGCAAGGCCCTGTCCTCACGTCCCGCCGATGCGCGCATCCTCAACAACTACGGCAGTTTCCTCTACGAAGAACAGCGCTACAAGGAAGCCTACGAGCGTTTTGAACAAGCGGCCGCCGATACCCTGTATCCTGAGCGCTCGCGGGTCTTCGAAAATCTCGGCATGACCGCCGCCAAGCTTGGCCAGCGTGATCTGGCCCAGCAACAGCTGGAAAAAGCCCTGCGCCTGAATCGCCAACAACCACGCGCATTGCTGGAAATGGCTGAGTTGTCCTTCGAAGACAGGCATTATGTGCCCGCGCGTGACTATTACGACCGTTTCAGCCAGCTCACCGAACAAAATGCACGTAGTCTATTGCTCGGCGTTCGGCTGGCAAAAGTGTTTGAAGATCGCGACAAGGCAGCCAGTTACGGTCTGCAATTAAAACGACTCTATCCCGGTACGCCGGAATATCAGCAATACCTGTCGGAGCAATGATGAAAGCGGCGCATCCCGAAGTTGTAGCAGCGAATCGCGTAAATCCCGGTGAGACCCTGCGCCAGGCCCGCGAAAGCAATGGCTGGTCGCTGGCCGAAGTGGCCCTCAAGCTCAACCTCACCGTGACATCCCTGAGCAATCTTGAAGCCGGCGCTTTCGACAAGCTGCCGGGGCATACCTTCGCTCGCGGTTACATTCGCGCCTATGCCAAATTGCTCGGCATGGACCAGACCGTTCTGGTTCAGCAATTCGACCAGTCCACTGGCACCGACTCCCAGGGCAGCAACGTTCACGCCCTCGGTCGTATCGAAGAGCCGGTGCGGGTTTCCCACACCATTTTGCGTATCGTCAGCCTGTTGCTGCTGATCGCGGTCATCGGCGGCGGATTCGTCTGGTGGCAGGATCAAACCTCGCAGCGCACCCGCGATCTGACCAGCCTCGCACCGGAACACGTCGAAGTCGAAGGCGCTGACGGCACCACGCAGATCCACCCGATCGACGAGCCGGAAGACCAGGCTGTCGCCGAAAATCAGGCTGACAATTCGACATCGCTGGCCTTGCCGCAGTCGGAAACCAGTGCTGAATCCACCGGCGCCGAATCTGCTGCGCCAGCAGCCGAGCCGGCTGCCCCGGCAGTTGCGCCAAGCGCACCGGCACAGACGCCTGCGCCAGTGGTGGCGGCTCCGGCCACTCCAGCGCCGAATGTCCCAGCGACACCTGCCCCGACCGCGCCGGTCGCCCAAGCGCCAAGCGCTGAAGCAGCTGCTCCGGTTGCCGGCGAAGGCCAGGTGCAATTGCAGTTCACCGGCGATTGCTGGGCACAGGTGACCGATGGCCGTGGCAAAGTGATTTTCAGTGGTCTGAAGCATAAAGGCGACAGCGTGACCGTTTCCGGCAAACCGCCGCTCAATGTGCGTCTGGGCGTTGCCCGCGCAGCACAGGTCAGCTACAACGGCCAACCGGTCGATATCGCTCCGTTCACCAGTGGCGAGACTGCTCGCCTGAAGTTGGGTCAATAAGTCATGCACGGCGAATCTCCAATCAAACGTCGCGAATCGCGCAAGATCTGGGTCGGCAACGTACCGGTGGGCGGCGACGCGCCGATCGCTGTGCAGAGCATGACCAACAGCGATACCAATGATGTCGCTGCGACCGTGGCGCAGATCAATCGTCTGGAAGCCGCCGGCGTCGACATCGTTCGCGTCTCGGTGCCGGACATGGACGCCGCCGAGGCGTTCGGCAAGATCAAGCAACTGGTCAAAGTGCCGTTGGTGGCTGACATCCACTTCGACTACAAAATCGCCTTGCGCGTGGCCGAACTGGGTGTGGATTGCCTGCGTATCAATCCGGGCAACATCGGTCGTGAAGATCGTGTGCGTGCCGTGGTCGATGCGGCCCGTGATCGCGGTATTCCGATCCGCATCGGCGTCAATGCCGGTTCCCTGGAAAAAGACCTGCAAAAGAAATACGGCGAGCCGACCCCGGCGGCGCTGGTTGAATCCGCGCTGCGCCACGTTGAACATCTCGAACGCTTGAATTTCCAGGACTTCAAGGTCAGCGTGAAAGCCTCTGACGTGTTCATGGCCGTCGAAGCCTACCGCTTGCTGGCGAAAGAAATCGTTCAGCCGCTGCACTTGGGCATCACCGAAGCTGGCGGTTTGCGTTCGGGCACGGTGAAATCCGCCGTGGGCCTAGGTATGCTGCTCGCCGAAGGGATTGGCGATACTATCCGCATCTCGCTGGCGGCCGACCCGGTCGAGGAAGTGAAGGTCGGTTACGACATTCTCAAGTCTTTGCATCTGCGTTCCCGTGGCATCAACTTCATCGCCTGCCCGAGCTGCTCGCGGCAGAACTTCGATGTGGTGAAAACCATGAACGAGCTGGAAGGGCGCCTTGAAGACCTGCTGGTGCCGCTGGATGTCGCGGTCATCGGTTGCGTGGTCAACGGCCCCGGCGAAGCCAAGGAAGCCCATATCGGCTTGACCGGCGGCACGCCCAACCTGATTTACATCGACGGCAAGCCGTCGCAGAAGCTGACGAATGACAATCTGGTGGACGAGCTGGAAAAGCTGATCCGCCAGAAAGCGGCCGAAAAGGTCGAAGCTGACGCTGCCGTTATCGCGCGCGGCTGATCGAACGAATTAAGGAAATTTTGTGAGCAAGTCTCTGCAAGCCATTCGTGGCATGAACGACATCCTGCCCGAACAGACCCCGCTGTGGCGTTATTTCGAAGGCACCGTGGCGCGTCTGCTGGATAACTACGGTTACAAGCAGATCCGCATGCCCATCGTCGAGTTCACCGAGCTGTTCAAGCGCTCGATCGGCGAAGTCACCGATATCGTCGAAAAAGAGATGTACACCTTCGAAGACCGCAACGGCGACTCGCTGACCCTGCGCCCGGAAGGCACCGCAGCCTGCGTACGTGCAGTGCTCGAGCACGGCATCACCGGCGGCGGTCAGGTGCAGAAACTCTGGTACATCGGCCCGATGTTCCGCCACGAGCGTCCGCAGAAAGGCCGTTATCGCCAGTTCCACCAGATCGGTCTGGAAGTGTTCAACCTCGACGGTCCGGACATCGACGCCGAGCTGATCATCATGACCTGGCGCCTGTGGGGCGAGCTGGGCATCCGTGATGCGGTCAAGCTCGAACTCAACAGCCTCGGCACCAGCGAATCCCGTGGTCGCTATCGTGAAGCGCTGGTCGAGTACCTCTCGGCGCACCACGACAAGCTCGACGAAGACAGCCAGCGTCGTCTGAAAACCAACCCGCTGCGCGTGCTCGACACGAAAAATGCCGACACCCAGGCCGTGCTGGTCGATGCGCCGAAAATGGCCGACTACCTCGACGACGAGTCCCGCGCTCACTTCGAAGGCCTGAAGGCGCGTCTGGATGCCGTCGGCATTCCTTACGTGCTCAACCCGAAACTGGTGCGTGGCCTCGATTACTACAGCAAAACCGTTTTCGAATGGGTCACCGACAAGCTCGGCGCCCAGGGCACCGTGTGCGCGGGCGGCCGTTACGACGGTCTGGTCGAGCAGATGGGCGGCAAGCCAACCCCGGGCGTCGGTTTCGCCATGGGCATCGAGCGTCTGGTGTTGATGCTCGAAACCCTCGAGCAGATCCCGCAGGAAATTTCCCGTCAGGTCGACGTCTACCTCTGCGCCTTCGGTGAAGAGGCCGAGCTGGCCGGTCTGGCCCTGGCTGAACGGGTTCGCGATGAACTTCCAAACCTGCGCCTGCAAGTCAATGCCGGCGCCGGCAGTTTCAAAAGCCAGTTCAAGAAGGCCGACAAGAGCGGTGCGCTGTACGCATTGATCCTCGGTGACGACGAAATGGCCCAGCAAGTGGTAGGTTTCAAACCCCTGCGTGGCCAGGGCGAACAACAAAGCATTGCCTGGGATGCGCTCGCCGCTCACCTGGCCACCTGCGTCGTGCAGGGTTGAAGCTGTCTTAACAGCCGATTTAGCGATTAAGGAGTATTGGGGTGTCGAGTACCGAAGACGAACAGTTGGCGGATTTGAAGGACTGGTGGACACGCAACGGCAAACCTCTGGTCACCGGCGGCCTGTTGGCGCTGGTCATCGTGTTCGGCTGGCAGGCATATCACAAATACCAGAGCAACCAGTCGCAAGGCGCCTCGGTGCTCTATCAGCAATTGCTGGAAACCACGCTGACGCCTGACGGCAAGCCTGATGCCGCCCGCGTTGCGGATCTGGCCGGCAAGCTCAACAGCGAATACGGCGGTTCGGCCTACGCGCAGTACGGCAGCCTGTTCGTCGCCAAAGTAGCGGTCGACAGCGGCAAGCTGGACGACGCGGCAACCGAACTCAAAGCCATCGTCGACAAGCCGGCCAACCCGGCGCTGGGCGAAATCGCCCGTCAGCGTCTGGCGCAGGTGCTGGGCGCGCAGGACAAGGCCGAAGACGCCCTGAAACTGCTCGACGGCGATGCCGACAAAGCGTTCCTGGCCACTCGCGAAGAACTCAAGGGCGACCTGCTGGTGCGCTTGGGCCGTACCGATGACGCGAACAAGGCGTATCAAAAAGCCAAGGCGGCACTGTCGGATGAAGCGGCGGTCGGTGGCCTTCAAATCAAGCTCGACGACCTGGCCAAAGGGGATGCGTGACGTGATCCGTTGGAAGCATGCAGCATTGCTGGCTCTGGCCCTTCTGGCCGCGGGTTGCAGCAGCAACAGCAAGAAAGAATTGCCACCGGCCGAATTGACCGACTTCAAAGAAGAAGTCGTTCTGCAGAAGCAGTGGAGCCGCTCGATCGGTGACGGTCAGGGCGAGACCTACAACATGCTGGTGCCGGCGATCGACGGTGACACCATCTACGCCGCTGATGTGACCGGTGTGGTAATGGCGCTGGATCGCAGCAACGGCGACGTGAAGTGGGACCAGGATCTGGAACTGCCTGTCTCCGGCGCCGTTGGCGTGGGTTACGGTCTGGTACTGATCGGTACCCTGCGTGGCGAAGTCGTCGCTCTGGACACCAGCAACGGTGAAGAGAAGTGGCGTGCCCGCGTCAACAGTGAAGTCCTCGCGCCGCCGGCCAACAATGGCGAGGTGGTCGTTGTGCAGACCCAGGACGATCGTCTGATCGGTCTGGACGCTGCCACCGGCAACCAGCGCTGGGTGTATGACAGCACCCCGGCGGTCCTGACCCTGCGTGGCACCAGTGCTCCGCTGGTCACCAACCGTCTGGCGGTAGCTGGCCTGTCGACCGGTAAAGTGGTCGCGCTGGACATCTCCAACGGCGTGCCGGTGTGGGAACAACGCATCGCCATTCCACAGGGTCGTTCGGAACTGGAGCGCGTGGTCGACATCGACGGCGGTCTGCTGCTGTCCGGCGGCACGCTGTATGTGGCCAGTTATCAGGGTCGCGTTGCGGCACTGGACCTGGAAAGCGGTCGTCAACTGTGGCAGCGCGATGCGTCGAGCTACGCCGGTATCGCTCAAGGTTTCGGCAGCGTCTACGTGAGCCTGTCTTCGGGCACCGTTGAAGGCGTCGACGAGCGTTCCACCACCGCACTGTGGAGCAACGACTCGCTGGCTCGCCGTCAACTGTCGGCACCGGAAGTGTTCTCCAGCTACGTAGCTGTGGGTGACCTGGAAGGTTATCTGCATCTGCTGAGTCAGGTCGACGGTCGTTTCGTCGGCCGTGAGCGCATCGACAGCGACGGCCTGCGTGCCCGTCCGCTGGTGGTGGGCGACACGATTTATGTGTATGGCAACAGCGGCAAACTGGAAGCCCTGACCATCAAGTAACAACTATGCTTGGGGTTCATCCCCAAGCGGCCCTGCATCAGCAGGGTTTGCAGCGCCCCCGGGTGTTGCCCCGAGCACCAGCCGCTGCCTCGCAGCGGCTTTTGTATTTTCTGAAATAACGAAGTGGAGAGCCGCATGGTTCCCGTAATCGCCCTGGTGGGCCGACCGAACGTCGGCAAGTCCACCTTGTTCAACCGCCTGACCAGGACTCGTGACGCCATCGTCGGCGACCTGTCCGGTCTGACCCGTGATCGCCAGTACGGTGAGGCCAAGTGGCAAGGGCGTTCCTACATTCTGATCGACACCGGCGGTATCTCCGGTGACGAACATGGTATGGACGAAAAAATGGCCGAGCAGTCGCTGCTGGCCATCGAAGAAGCCGATGTGGTGCTGTTTCTGGTAGATGCCAAGGCCGGTTTTACCGCTGCCGACCAGATGATCGCCGAGCATTTGCGCAAACGTAACAAGCGTTCCCACGTGGTGGCCAACAAGGTCGACAACATCGACCCGGAAATGGCCCGCGCCGAATTCGCCCCGCTGGGCATGGGCCACGCGATCCCGATCGCCGGCGCCCACGGCCGTGGCATCACGCAATTGCTGGAAGCCGCTCTGAGCGAATTCCCGCGTGATGATGACGAGCCGGCTGAAGGCGAAGAGGAAGAAGTCGTTGCCGAAGGCGAGGAAGCCAAGCGCATCCCTGGCCCGAGCGAGAAAGACGGGATCAAGATCGCCATCATCGGTCGTCCGAACGTCGGCAAGTCGACCCTGGTCAACCGCATGCTCGGTGAAGACCGCGTCATCGTGTATGACCAGCCGGGCACCACCCGCGACAGCATCTACATTCCGTTCGAGCGCAATGAAGAGAAGTACACGCTGATCGACACCGCCGGTGTGCGCAAGCGCGGCAAGATCCACGAAGAAGTCGAAAAATTCTCCGTGGTCAAAACCCTGCAGGCGATCAAAGACGCCAACGTGGTGATCTTCGTGATGGACGCCCGCGAGGGTGTGGTCGATCACGACTTGAACCTGCTGGGCTTCGCGATCGAATCCGGTCGTGCGCTGGTCATCGCGATCAACAAGTGGGACGGCATGACGCCGAGCGAGCGCGACTTCGTCAAAGTCGAGCTGCAACGCCGGCTGTTCTTCGTCGACTACGCCGACATTCACTTCATCTCGGCGTTGCACGGCACGGGCGTGGGCAACCTCTACGCCTCGGTGCAGAACTCGTTCAAGTCCGCGGTGACCCGCTGGCCGACCAACCGTCTCACCCAGATTCTGGAAGATGCGGTGGGCGAGCACGCGCCGCCAATGGTCAACAACCGCCGGATCAAGCTGCGTTACGCTCACCTCGGTGGTGCGAACCCGCCGATCATCGTGATCCACGGTAACCAGATCGAGAAAGTGCCGAAGTCCTACGTGCGCTATCTGGAAAACACTTACCGTCGTGTACTCAAGCTGGTCGGTACGCCGATCCGCATCGAGTTCAAGGGCGGCGAGAACCCGTACGAAGGCAACAAGAACACGCTGACCGACCGCCAGGTCAACAAGAAGCGTCGCTTGATGTCGCACAACAAGAAAGCCAGCAAGAAGCGCCGCGACAAGAAGTAGAAGCAGCTGCGAGTTTCAAGCTGCAAGCTGCAAGTAAAAGCGGTAAAGCAGAGAGGGCTTCGTATGAAGCCCTTTTTTGTGGGCGGGGGTTTTTGCTTGCAGCTTGCAGCTTGACGCTTGAAACTTGCAGCTCACCTGCAAGGGGCCTCCGATGATCACCAGCAAGCTGCCGAATGTCGGCATCACTATTTTCACGCAGATGTCTCAGCTCGCGGCGCAGACCGGCGCGATCAACCTGTCCCAGGGTTTCCCGGATTTCGACGGCCCGCAGTCGTTGCGTGATGCGGTCGGGCGGCATATCGCCAGTGGCCATAACCAGTATTCACCGATGACCGGATTGCCGGCGCTGCGTCAGCAGATCGCGGCCAAGATCGCCCGCAGCTACGGCGTGACTGTCGATGTCGATCATGAAGTGACGGTAACACCCGGCGCGACCCAGGCGATCTTCTGCGCGATTCAGGCCGTTATCCACAGCGGCGATGAAGTCATCGTCTTCGATCCGTGCTACGACAGTTACGCACCGGCAACGGAGCTGGCGGGTGGTCGTTGCGTGCATGTGCAGCTGAATCCGGTCGATTTCTCCATCGACTTCGACCAGCTCGCTGCGGCCCTGAGCCCGCGGACGAAAATGATCGTCATCAACACCCCGCACAACCCCAGCGGCGCATTGATCAGCCGCGCCGAGCTCGATCAACTGGCGGCGTTGATCCGTGATCGCGACATCTATCTGATCAGCGACGAAGTCTACGAGCACTTGGTTTTCGACGGCGTGCCGCATGTCAGCGTGCTGGCCCATGAAGAGCTGTATCAGCGCGCGTTCGTGGTCAGTTCGTTCGGCAAGACGTACCACGTCACCGGCTGGAAAACCGGCTACGTCGTCGCCCCGCCAGCGCTGACGGCCGAGCTGCGCAAGGTCCATCAGTACGTCAGTTTCTGTGGCGTCACGCCGCTGCAATACGCGCTGGCCGATTACATGGCCGAGCACCCGGAGCACGTTGAAGAGCTGCCGGGTTTCTATCAGGCCAAGCGCGATCTGTTCTGCGATCTGCTCGCGCCGTCGCGCTTCAGTTTTACCCGGGTCACCGGCACCTATTTCCAATTGGTCGATTATTCGCAGATCTGTCCTGATCTGAATGATGTCGACATGGCCATGTGGATGACTCGCGAGCACGGTGTCGCGAGCATTCCGGTGTCGGTTTTCTACCAGCATCCACCGCAAGGCCAGCGCCTGATACGCCTGTGCTTTGCCAAACGCGAGGAGACGCTGCGTGAAGCGGCGGCAAAACTATGCGTGATCTGAGTGCATTGCCAGACCTGACCCTCGCGTTGATCCAGACCAGCCTGGCCTGGCACGACCGCCAGGCCAACCTCGAGCATTTCGAGCTGCTGCTGGAGCAGGCCCGGGGCGCCGATCTGATCATCCTGCCGGAGATGTTCACCACCGGATTCTCGATGGAATCGGAAACCCTCGCCGAAGCCGAAAACGGCCCGACGAGTAAATGGCTGCGGGCGCAGGCGGCCAAGTTCGATGCGGTCATCACTGGCAGCGTGATCATTCAGGCGGCTGACGGCAGCCATCGCAACCGCTTGCTCTGGGCGCGGCCGGACGGCGAAGTGCTGCATTACGACAAGCGTCACCTGTTCCGCATGGCCGGCGAGCACAACCATTACACGCCCGGCGAGCGGCAGGTGCAGTTCGAGCTCAAGGGTTGGCGGATTCGTCCGCTGATCTGCTACGACCTGCGCTTCCCGGTGTGGAGCCGCGACTCGCAGGACACCGATCTGCTGCTGTACACCGCCAACTGGCCGGGCGCACGGCGTCTGCACTGGAACCGCCTGCTGCCGGCACGAGCGATTGAAAATCTCTGCTACGTGGCAGCGGTAAATCGGGTGGGCAGCGATGGCAAAGGCTTCGCCTATACCGGCGACAGTCAGGTGCTGGATTTCCAGGGCGAGACGTTGCTGGCGGCGGGGGAGGCGGATGGCGTGTTCAAGGTGGTTCTGGAAGCTGCGCCGTTGGCGGCGTATCGCGAGCGCTTTCCGGCGAACCTGGATGCCGACACTTTCGAGTTCACCTAACGCAGCCGATCATTCCCACGCTCTGCGTGGGAATGCAGCCCGTGACGCTCCGCTTCACTGGACGCGGAGCGTCCCTTGAGGCATTCCCACGCGGAGCATGGGAACGATCGCATCCTTTGATCTACAAAAAAGGCCCCGAAGTTTGCACTCCGGGGCCTTTCGCATTTCAGCGGTCGATTACGCTGCTTTTGCCTCTGGCTGGCTCAGCGAGCGATTCAGCGCGCTGAACAATGCCTTGAAGCTGGCGGTGGTGATGTTTTCATCGATACCCACGCCGTGCACCGCACGTTCACCGTTCACCCGCAGTTCGATGTAGGCCGCTGCTTTGGCATTGGTGCCCGCGCCGATTGCGTGTTCGTTGTAGTCCATGATTTCCACCGGAATCGGCAGGCCGGCGACCAGTGCTTCCAGCGCGCCGTTGCCCTTGCCGCGCCAGTGCAGGTTGGTTTCGCCCTGACCTTTGCTGGCTACTTCGACTTCGACGGCGCTGTTGCCGTTCTCTTCCTGCAAACGATGGCTGACCAGCGCGTACGGCGTATTGGCTTGCAGGTATTCACTGATCAACAGCGAGTGAATCTGCTTGGCGGTCATCTCCAGGCCCAGGCGATCGGTCTCACGCTGCACCACCTGGCTGAACTCGATCTGCATGCGGCGTGGCATGCTGATGCCGTATTCCTGCTCCAGCAAGTAAGCGATGCCGCCCTTGCCCGACTGGCTGTTGACGCGGATCACCGCCTCGTAGCTGCGACCGATGTCGGCCGGGTCGATCGGCAGGTACGGCACTTCCCACAGGGTGTCCGGTTTCTGCTGGGCGAAGCCCTTGCGGATCGCATCCTGGTGCGAGCCGGAGAACGCGGTGTGCACCAGGTCGCCAACGTACGGATGACGCGGGTGCACCTGGATCTGGTTGCACTCTTCGACGACTTTGCGCACGCCGTCGATGTCGGAGAAGTCCAGCTCAGGGTCGACGCCCTGGGTGTACATGTTCAGCGCGACGGTGACGAGGTCGACGTTACCGGTGCGTTCGCCGTTGCCGAACAGGCAGCCTTCGACGCGATCGGCGCCGGCCATCAGGCCCAGCTCGGTGGCCGCGACGCCGGTGCCACGGTCGTTGTGGGTGTGCAGGCTGATGATCACGCTGTCACGACGGTTGATGTTGCGGCCGAACCACTCGATCTGGTCGGCGTAAACGTTCGGCGTTGCGCATTCAACGGTGGCCGGCAGGTTGAGGATCATTTTGTGCTCAGGCGTCGGGTTCCACACCTCGATCACGGCGTCACAGACTTCCTTGGCGAATTCCAGCTCGGTAGCGCTGAAGGTTTCCGGCGAGTATTCGAAGGTCCACTCGGTTTCCGGCTGCATGGCTGCGTATTTGACGAACAGCTTGGCAGCGTTGACCGCGATGGCTTTGATGCCGTCCTTGTCCTGGTTGAAGACGATGCGACGGAAAGAAGGCGAGGTGGCGTTGTACAGGTGAACGATGGCTTTCTTCGCTCCGCGCAGGGATTCGAAGGTGCGCTCGATCAGGTCTTCACGGCCCTGGGTCAGTACCTGAATGGTGGTGTCGTCCGGGATGTGGCCTTCTTCGATCAGGGTACGCACGAAGTCGAAGTCGGTTTGCGACGCGGCGGGGAACGATGCTTCGATTTCCTTCACACCGACTTGCACCAGGGTTTTCCAGAAGCGCAGCTTCTTCGCCGCGTCCATTGGCTCGATCAGCGACTGGTTGCCGTCACGCAGGTCGGAGCTGCACCAGATCGGCGCGGCATCGATGGTCTTCGACGGCCAAGTGCGATCCGGCAGGTTGATGACGGGAAACGCGCGGTATTTCGAAGACGGGTCTTTGAGCATGCTCATCGGGAAATTCCTTGTTGTCTGGGCCGAAAAGAGGCGGCCTGCCGGTTGAACGAATGTTCTTGGAAAAGCGTGGGACGAGGCGCAGCGATTCAGCCTGGCAGTCGTGCACTGACGAGGCACAGGCTGCGGTGCTGGCGAAGCTGAATGAGGGTGTGAGAGGTTTTCATGGCTTCAACCCTAACCGCGAGGGGAAAGGATGGCAAGCAGTCGGAAAAAATTGAGAGGAATACCCGGAAAGCGGGATTTTGCAGGAATTTATTGCGCTTAAGGCGGTGGAAGTTGTTGATGTTTGCGTGGGGCTAGATTGGGGCGCAATTAAGTTTTTGGAGATTCATTGAGTATTGCGGCGTTTTATAGGCCGCCTTCGCGAGCAGGCTCGCTCCCACACTGGATCTTATTCACAACAAAGATCCCCTGTGGGAGCGAGCCTGCTCGCGAAGAGGCCGGTCGCCTCAACACATACTCAAGGTTGGAAAGCACCAATGAAAATCGCCGGATCCACCCGCGCATCATTCAGGCTGACATTCCAGTGCATATGCGGCCCGGTCGCGCGGCCGGTCGCGCCGACCTTGCCCACCACCGCGCCACGGGCCAGTTGCTGGCCGTTCTTCACGTCGATCTTCGACATGTGGCAGAACATGCTGATAAAGCCCTGGCCATGGTCAACGAACACCGTGTTGCCGTTAAAGAAGTAATTGCCGATCAGAATCACCTTGCCCGCCGCCGGAGTCTTGATCGGCGTGCCCGCGGGCACTGCGAAATCGAGACCGGCATGAGGATTACGTTCTTCGCCATTGAAGAAACGACGCACGCCAAACTTGCTCGACAGCGGCCCGTTGACCGGTTTGTCCAGCAGCAGATTGCTCGGCGTGTTCGGGCTGAAACTGCGGTAAGCCGCGATCTGTTCCGCCAGTTCGCTTTCAATGCGCTTAAGGTTGTCGGCGTTCGGATTGACCTGCTGTTTGTTCTTCAGGGTGATGTGCTGTTCCGGGTATTTCTTGCTGCCCACGGTAAACGGCAAGTTGCGCCCGCCACTGCTGATCTGCTGCGCGCCAGGCTTGACCGTCAGCGGCACGCCGACGATCGCCAGCCAATTGTTCTGCTCTTTGACCACCAGCACCGGTTTGCCCTGATAAGTGGCTTTCGGCGCCTGCGCGGCAGTGCCCAGATCCACCACGGCGACGCCGCCCGGCACCGGTTTGTTCAGCAGCCGAGTGATGTAGCTGTCGGCGTGGGCGTTGAAGGTCAGGCAGAGCAACAGCAGCGGAGCGAGAAAACGCGGCATGGATCAGTCCAGTAAAGAGAGGGTGACGGGCGTCAAGTGATTGTCCTCGACGCGCACTTGCAGTTCGCCTTCGCCGAGTTTGGCTTTCAGGCGCTGGCCGGTGTGGGTCTGCGCAGCGTTGCGGATCGCGTGGCCACGCTCGTCGAGCAGAATGCTGTAACCCCGGCCGAGAGTCGCCAACGGGCTGACCACGTGCAGCGTCTGCATCTGACTGTGCAATTGCTGCCGACGCTGTTTCAGAGCATCGCGCATGGCCCGGGGCAGACGTTCGGCGAGGCTGTCGAGGCGCTGACGAAGCATCGCCAATTGGCGTCCCGGATGTTGCCCGGCGAGACGGGTTTCCAGACGGATCAGGCGTTCTCGACGCGTATTGAGGCTGCGCTCGAATGCGCGGCGCATGCGCATGTCCAGATCGTCCAGACGTTGCGCCTGCTGGCGCAGACGTTCGCCGGGATGGCGCAATCGTCGCGCCATGCCTTCCAGACGCAGGCGATCACGCATCAAGCGATCACGCATGCGCATCACCAGACGCCGGTGCAGGCTCTCGACCTGACGAATCAGATGGCTGGAATCCGGGGCGAGCAGTTCGGCGGCGGCCGAGGGCGTGGGGGCGCGGACGTCGGCGACAAAATCGCTGATCGAAACATCGGTTTCATGGCCGACGGCGCTGACGATCGGTGTGACACAGGCATCGACCGCGCGCGCCACCGCTTCCTCGTTGAAGCACCAGAGGTCCTCCAGCGAGCCGCCGCCACGGGCGAGGATCAGCGCGTCAAAGCCACGGGCATCGGCCATTTTCAGCGCGCGGACGATTTGCGCGGTGGCCTCGCGGCCCTGCACGGCGGTCGGAATCAGGGTCAGTTGCACCTGCGGCGCACGGCGGCGGAACACGCTTATGATGTCGCGGATCACCGCGCCGGTCGGCGAGCTGATGATGCCGATGCGCTGCGGATGCGCGGGCAGCGGCACTTTGCGTTTGGCACTGAACAGGCCTTCGGCGCTGAGCTTTTCCTTCAGTGCATCGAAGGCCAGACGCAGCGCGCCGTCACCGGCCGGCTCCACGGTGTCGAGGATCAGCTGATAGTCGCCACGGCCTTCGAACAGCGAAACCTTGCCGCGCACCTTGACCGCCAGACCGTCCTTCAATGCCTGGCGCACCCGCGCGGCGTTCTGCCGGAACAGCGCGCAACGCACCTGCGCGCCGCTGTCCTTGAGGGTGAAGTAGACGTGGCCGGACGCCGGGCGTGCGAGGTTGGAGATTTCGCCTTCGACCCAGATGTTGCTGAACACGTCTTCAAGCAACACCCGCGCGCGGCCGTTGAGCTGGCTGACGGTCAGGACTTCACGGTCCAGGCCAAGTCTTGCAAAGGGATCTTTAATCATGGGGCGCAGTTTAAAGGCATTTGCCCGCCAATCACCATGACACCGCACAAAACCCTGTGGGAGCGAGCCTGCTCGCGAAAGCATTGTGTCAGCGGACAACAACGGGGAATGACACTCCGCCTTCGCGAGCAGGCTCGCTCCCACATGGGATCAATTTGATATCTGGTCGTGCTGCCCGCTACTGGCTACAGTCAGCGCGTCTTATAAAGGATGCGGACGATGAGCATGATGGAGCTGTTGGGGGCGTGGTCGTGGGGCGCGGGCGGTTGGGCGGTCATCGGGGTGGCCATCGCCTTGGCCTACATCGTATTCGGCATCGCCGGTTTCGGCACGGCGCTGGTCGCGGGGCCGATGCTGATCCTGTTCATGCCACTGTCGAAAATCGTGCCGCTGCTGGTGCTGCTCGATTTCGTCGCGGCATTCGGCAATCTGCTGCCCTCGCGGCGCGACGTCGCCAAGCCGGAATTGCTCAGGCTGCTGCCGTGCATGGCGATCGGCTGCACGTTGGGGGTGATCTTCCTGCTGAATCTGAAATCCGATCTGTTACTGCTTTTGATGGGGCTGTTTATCAGCGCCTATGCGGTTTACAGCCTGTGGGTGAAAGCGCGGCCGGCACAGTTGTCGGCAGCGTGGGCGGTGCCGATGGGCACGGTGGGCGGGCTGTTCGGCGCGTTGTTTGGCAGCGGCGGCTTTCTTTACGCGATCTATCTGAACAGCCGCCTGCCCAAGGACGCGGCGCGGGCCACGCAAAGTGCCTTGATCAGTTGCAGCACCGTGGTGCGCTTGAGTCTGTTTGTCATCGCCGGTGTGTATGCCGAGCTACCCTTGTTGATGCTGGCGCTGTGTCTGTTGCCGGCCATGGCGCTGGGCTTGTGGATCGGCCGGCGGCTGAGCATGAGATTGTCGCGCGAGGCGTTTGTGCGGCTGGTGACTTGGCTGGTGCTGGCCAGCGGCATCGCGTTGATCGTGCGCTATTTCAGCACTTGACCGGATTTCGTCAGGGATTAAGCTGCCGGCCTTCAGGGCCTCTTCGCGAGCAAGCTCGCTCCCACATTGGCATGCAATCTCTGTGGGAGCGAGCTTGCTCGCGAAGGCGTCAGAAGTCACACCGCAGGATTTCCCATGAACTCGCAAAGCATCATCGTCCCGAAAATCTCCACCCTGCCGGTGCACGAGCCCCGGGCGCGGGCGATCGTGCGCTGGCTGGTGCGCAAGAACATCATCGAAGAACAGCTGACCACCTGCGGCCGCACCGGCAACCGCATGGCCCACGCCATCGCCGACGGTGCTCGCGCTGTGGTGCTGTACCCCGAAGCGCTGCCGTTCGGCGAGCCGACCAATGGCCTGGAGATCGTCACCAAACGCTGCATCTACACACCGGCCAAGGGCTTTCTCGAGGAGGCTGGTTGCGCCGAGTGCCGCCGCGAAGTGGGCGAGGCGCTGTTCGAAAGTCTTGAAGACTGGTTTCCAGGGCGCACCGACAATTTCACCTGCCCCGAATGCGGGCATGAGGACGACATCAACGGCTTCCTGTTTTTGCAGGAGTGCGCGTTTTCCAACCTCGGCTTCATTTTCAATAATTGGCTGGAGGCGGGGTTCAAGCAGAGCTTTATCGACGAGTTCGCCGATTGGCTCGATCAACCTGTCTCTTGGGTCAAGGTGGAGCTGTAGGGCCGGGCTTTTCCATCTATCAATTAGGCTGAGTTTTACATTGAACAGCAGGGGGTGTCTGACTATAATGGCGCGCTTCCATTTTCCCGCTCGGGAGCCCCCGCGATGCTGCGTATCAGCCAAGAAGCTCTGACATTCGACGACATTCTCCTAGTGCCCGGTTATTCCGAGGTGCTTCCCAACGAAGTCAGTCTCAAGACCCGTCTTACCCGTGGCATCGAACTGAATATTCCTCTGGTTTCTGCCGCCATGGACACCGTTACTGAAGCCCGTCTGGCAATCGCCATGGCTCAGGAAGGTGGCATCGGCATTATCCACAAGAACATGACCATCGAGCAGCAAGCTGCCGAAGTGCGCAAGGTCAAGAAGTTCGAAGCCGGTGTGGTCAAGGATCCCATCACCATCGAGGCCGATGCCACGGTGCGTGATCTGTTCGAACTGACCCGTCTGCACAACATTTCCGGCGTTCCGGTCCTGCACGATGGCGACCTGGTCGGCATCGTCACCTCCCGCGACGTACGTTTCGAAAACCGTCTGGAAGCCACTGTCCGCGAAGTGATGACGCCTAAAGAGCGTCTGGTCACGGTCAAGGAAGGTGCCGACAAGAACGACGTCCGTGAACTGCTGCACAAGCACCGCATCGAGCGCGTGCTGATCGTCGACGACAAATTCGCCCTCAAAGGCATGATGACCGTCAACGACATCGAAAAAGCAAAAGCCTATCCGCTGGCCAGCAAGGACGATCAAGGTCGTCTGCGCGTCGGCGCTGCGGTCGGCACCGGTAAAGACACCGGCGATCGCGTGACAGCACTGGTCAACGCCGGCGTGGACGTGGTGGTGGTCGACACCGCACACGGTCACTCCAAAGGCGTGATCGACCGCGTACGCTGGGTCAAAGAGAACTTCCCTGAAGTGCAGGTGATCGGCGGCAACATCGCCACCGGCGCTGCCGCCAAGGCTCTGGCCGAAGCGGGCGCCGACGCAGTCAAGGTCGGTATCGGCCCTGGCTCGATCTGCACCACCCGTATCGTCGCCGGTGTCGGCGTGCCGCAGATCAGCGCCATCGCCAACGTCGCCGCCGCCCTTGAAGGCACTGGCGTGCCGTTGATCGCCGACGGTGGTATCCGTTTCTCCGGTGACCTGTCCAAGGCCATCGTGGCCGGTGCGTCCTGCGTGATGATGGGCTCGATGTTCGCCGGTACCGAAGAGGCCCCGGGCGAGATCGAACTGTTCCAGGGTCGTTCGTACAAGGCTTATCGCGGCATGGGTTCGCTGGGCGCCATGTCCCAGGCTCAAGGCTCGTCCGACCGTTACTTCCAGGACTCCTCGGCAGGCGCCGAGAAACTGGTTCCGGAAGGCATCGAAGGCCGTGTGCCGTACAAAGGCACCCTGAGCGCGATCATTCACCAGTTGATGGGCGGCCTGCGTTCCTCGATGGGTTACACCGGCAGCGCCAACATCGAAGAAATGCGCACCAAGCCCGAGTTCGTGCGGATCACCGGTGCCGGCATGGCCGAGTCCCACGTTCACGACGTGCAGATCACCAAGGAAGCGCCGAACTACCGCGTAGGTTGAGGCTTCCAGCAAAACGTTAAATCACCGGGGCTGTTCATTCAGCCCCGAGTTGTTTCTGATTCACTACATGAGAATGAGTCATGGCCCTCGACATTCACGCTCACCGCATCCTGATCCTCGACTTCGGTTCGCAATACACCCAGCTGATTGCCCGCCGCGTGCGCGAGATCGGCGTGTACTGCGAACTGCACCCGTTCGACATGGACGAAGATGCGATCCGCGAATTCGCCCCTAAAGGCGTCATCCTCGCCGGCGGCCCCGAGTCCGTGCACGAAGCCAACAGCCCGCGCTGCCCGCAGGCAGTGTTCGACCTGGGCGTTCCGGTATTCGGCATCTGCTACGGCATGCAGACCATGGCCGAGCAACTGGGCGGCAAGGTGGAAGGTTCCGAACTGCGTGAGTTCGGTTACGCCCGCGTTGACGTGGTCGGCAAGAGCCGCCTGCTCGACGGCATCGAAGACCACATTGACGCCGACGGCCTGTTCGGCCTCGACGTGTGGATGAGCCACGGTGACAAAGTCACGAAGATGCCGGAAGACTTCCACATCCTCGCCAGCACCCCAAGCTGCCCGATCGCCGGTATGTTCAACGACGACCGCGCTTACTACGGCGTGCAGTTCCACCCGGAAGTGACCCACACCAAACAGGGCGGTCGCATCCTGTCGCGCTTCGTGCTCGACATCTGCGGCTGTGAAGCCCTGTGGACGCCGTCGAAGATCGCTGAAGACGCCATCGCCAACATCCGCGCCCAGGTCGGCACCGACAACGTGCTGCTGGGTCTGTCCGGTGGCGTTGACTCCTCGGTGGTTGCCGCGCTGCTGCACAAGGCCATCGGCGATCAACTGACCTGCGTCTTCGTCGACAACGGCCTGCTGCGTCTGCACGAAGGCGAGCAAGTGATGGCCATGTTCGCCGAGAACATGGGCGTCAAGGTAATCCGCGCCAACGCTGAGGAGCAGTTCCTCAACAACCTGGCCGGCGAAGCCGACCCGGAGAAGAAGCGCAAGATCATCGGCCGCACTTTCATCGACGTGTTCGATGCCGAGTCCTGCAAGCTGGACAACATCAAGTACCTCGCTCAGGGCACCATCTACCCGGACGTGATCGAGTCGGCTGGCGCGAAAAGCGGCAAGGCCCACGTGATCAAGTCGCACCACAACGTGGGCGGCCTGCCGGAAGAGATGAACCTGAAACTGGTCGAGCCCCTGCGCGAACTGTTCAAGGACGAAGTCCGTCGTCTGGGCCTGGAGCTGGGCCTGCCGTACGACATGGTCTACCGTCACCCGTTCCCGGGCCCGGGCCTGGGCGTGCGCATCCTCGGTGAAGTGAAGAAGGAATACGCCGACCTGCTGCGTCGCGCCGACCACATCTTCATCGAAGAACTGCGCAAGGCCGACTGGTACCACAAGGTCAGCCAGGCGTTCGTAGTATTCCAGCCAGTCAAATCGGTCGGCGTGGTCGGTGACGGCCGCCGTTACGCCTGGGTCGTGGCCCTGCGTGCCGTGGAAACCATCGACTTCATGACCGCGCGTTGGGCGCACCTGCCTTACGAACTGCTGGAAACCGTATCCGGCCGCATCATCAACGAAATCGAAGGCATCTCGCGCGTTACTTACGACGTGTCGAGCAAGCCGCCGGCGACGATTGAGTGGGAGTGATCCTGCTGCGGTTCGAATAACGAAAAACCCTTGGCGTGAAGCCAAGGGTTTTTTCGTTTCAGGCCCCTCCAAACAGGTCAGGTGGGTAAACGACTTTGCAGGGTCATGCCGAGCTCGATCAGGCGCTCGGCTACTGCGGCGATGTCGCGGAATATCATGCCGGTGATGCGGCGCATCGACTGGTCCCAGATATAAAACCGGCCATCTGCGGTGCAATGCACCCTTGTTTGCACGATGTCACTGGCGCTGTTGCGCCGCACGAGTGTGTATGTGCTGGGTTCTGTTTTTCGTATCACGAACATGCCATTGCGATGCAGAAGCTTTTCCAGCGTAGCGTCATTCCATGGCGGCACGGGGGCCTTGACCTGCAATCGCAGGTCAGCGAACAGAGGGTCGAAGGCGTTGCTTGTCGTCGCCCCGTTGTGAAACGGACCGCGAGCGACTTCCACTCCCGGGTCAATCCTGACGTCGGCTGCCTCGTCGGGCCAGACTTCTTCGATGCGCAAACCGATACCGCCCCTGAGTTCGCTTATGCCTGGCAGGTCCCTGAAGGTATTGGTGTTCGTGGCATCGACCAGAGCCACCCACTTGCCGGGTCTGTTGAGGAGCTTGTCACGCTCCATGATCTGCGTTGCCAGGCGGGTCTTGATCATCTGCTCTTCGATCGAAGTGAGTGGGATTTTCAGCGTGCAGGTTTGTGCTGCGTCCAGTCCATGGACGCGGACGCCATTGGCTTGGGCAGACGTGATCAATTCGAGCATGTTGAACCGGTTCTCAGGGTCGGTACCCAGGCTGGACAAATAGGTAGTGAGGTCCTCTGACATTTCTCCAGAGAGGTAGAAATGGTTGAGGTCCTCTTGGGCGAAATCACTCAGCAATCCACGCACGTAGAGCGTTCTGATATGCCGCGCGAACGTTGGCATGTTCTCGATCATGAAGCGCATGCTGGCGATGCGATCGAGGGTTTCACCGATCGCCAGTCCATCGGTATTGGCAAACATCAGCTCTATCAGCTCTTCGGTTTGCATCAAGGGATCGATTTGCGGAATGAGCGGCCGTCCCGGCAGATTTGTCCATTTCAGCTCTCGAAAGAATTCTCCTGCGTTGTTCAGCAGTGCTGTTCGTTGTTCGCTGAAATGCGCCTGGTAACGGTCGGTAGCCAGTAAATAACGGCGTCCAGCGCTTGTTGACTCGGCAGAAGCGTTGGGCAAGTTCATTGCCCATCTCCTCATTCCGGGTTTTTCCGTCTCTGAAATATCTTTGAGCGCCGTAACCAGGCGCAGCGGGCACGGAACGCCAGGAAGCGGTTCGACGCGTGGCAGATCCACCGATGGTGTTGCCTCAGAAGGGCTCAAATCTGTCTCCGGCGCACACGCCTTGCCCACGCATTGGCCGCCTCCGCGCAGCCGCAGCGCAGGCATGCGCTCCCACTTGCCAGCGCTTCCCAGGCGGACCGGCAACGAATAAGCGAACTGATTGGGGCGCTCGGGATTGATGATTGCCCAGTTGCCGCTGTCCTGCGAGTCTGCAAAGTAGCGCACGTAATAGGCGGCACCATCCATTTCGATGGCATGGCCGGGCTCTTTGTCGAGGCGGTAAATGCCTTCGTATTTTCCCGGCGTCGCCTCTACGGAATGTTGCGCAAGTAACTCGTTGCATCGATAGCTGGCAGGTACTTGTGGAAATGTCGAACCTTGCCGTGTAGCAGGCGTATTCAAGGGCTCAGTGACGTCGACGAATGTCGCCCCGCTGGGTATCTCGTTTGCCAACTCGCTGCTTGCTTCTTCAGCCGCTGTGACGAATGGCGGATCCACAGGTGGCAATAATCGCGTGTCAGCCGAGGCAAGTTCGACCAGCCCGCGCATCTCTTCAGCCTCGGCATACTCGACCTGTGGCCCGACTTCCAGTTGCGCGCCGGTGCCGATCAGGAACGGCACATTGAATACGGTTTCGATAGCGCTGAGCACCGCACCGATCATCCCGGCTCTACGTTCGGTCGCCGTAATGCCGTTGATCGCCTGATCGATGTTCAGCCCCATGTTCGCGACGCCGGCGCCGATCAAGGGCAAAGCCACCGGCCAGCCCACGGCCGCCATCGGGCCGAACACTTTCAGCCCGGCGCTCAGATACCCGGTCCAGAGTTTCTTGCGCAGATCACTGTTGGACGTGAGCACCAGATGGGCCTCGGCAGCCATGCCCGCGCGAGTCGAATCGCTTAACCACGTGAAGGCATCACCGCTGATCGCAACGTTGCTGCGGTTGATCATCCGATGATCGCTGTGACCCCAGGTGCTCACCAAACGGTTCATCAAATCAGTGATGTTCTCGGTGATGTGATTGCTGTCAGCCAGCGAGAAGTGCTTGAGAAACAAAGGGCGTTTCTGCTCTGAATTCATCTGTTCGAGCAACCACCAGTGCAGATCCGCCGCAGTGTCCATCAGCCGAAAGGCCTGGGCTTGTCCCGGCAGGTAAAGGGTCTGCCGGCCACTGTCTTCGACCAGACGCAGCACGTTAGTGGCGACGTGACCGTCCAGATCCAGCGTGCGCACTTGCGCGCCGACCGGGTACGTCGATCGGAGCATTTGCAGGGTTACCGGCCAGGTCACGGGGCCGATCAGCGAGGTGACGATGCGTTGAAAATCATTGCCGTCAACGTCCCCCTGTTGCAGCGCCTGCACCGCCTGACCGAGGAAGTTGCACTTGGCCAGGGCGCGGAAGTCTTCCGACGAGGTTTGCCAGAATTTGGCCAATTGATCGCTGTAACGCGTGCTGAAATCAACGGCCCAGAATGCCTTCAGCACATCGCTGCCAAGCAGTCGCACTTCGTTGCTCTGATTGAAATTCTCCGCGTTCGGGCCATCCGAGTAGAAGCCACAGTAAAGGCCCAGCAAATCTGCGTTGTCTTGATCGGTCGCACGAAATCGATGGATCACCAACTGCGTGAGGGTGAGCGTTTCATAAGGCTTTTCCAGCAAGTGTTCCCAACCGGTAAAGGTCAGCGTGCTGCTTTGCGCCGTTTTGAATCGATGGAAATAAACCTGGTCGGGATCGAGGCCGGATAGCCCTTTGTCGGTCAGCAGTTCGATCGCAACTTGCCGGGCCGCATCGAGCAGGCTCGGGCAGTTCTGCACAATGGTCGTGGCGATCGCTTTGAGGGCGGTTTTGTCCGCTGCGTTTGGCAGCAGACGACGTTCGGGAGCGGTCATGCGGGTGTTCATCCTTGAGACACAAAGGCTGAAGGTGACCGATGTGCTCAAGGGGAGGGTGTTACTCGGCTATTGCGTGTTGTCCTTTTGAAAGTGAGCCAATGCTTTCGCAGATATCAAAGATATTCAGACCGAATCAGATCCGTATCGAACGGAGTCAGACCTTGTTCAGGTGCGAACACCCTCTGCGCCTGCTCTGCAGAGGGCACTCGTTCGCCTCGTGCCCGCACATGTAAATCGAAAAGCGTGTGCAGATCCGGCCTTGGTGTATGCACCAGGGCGCGCAGCATCAACGAAACTCCGCTGAGGTTGTTGTCGACGTTGTTCCAGCGGGGCGATGAAGTCAGCCCCAGATCGGCCCAGATCATGCGTCGCTCCTCCAGGTCCATCACGAATGGCAGGCAGATACTCGTGTCGGAGGCGATATCGATGCGGTCGACCACGGAGCGAGGCTCGAACACTTCCCCCGATGCAGTGTCGGCACGGGCCATCCAGCCCGCGAAGCATTCAGGAAGGTCGCAATATGGCTGCCAGGTAAACGAATTGAGGGACGTGACGACGTAGCGGACGCCCTTTTTGACGAGAACATCAAGGTCGAGGTCGATGAATTCGGAGGCGCCGTTGGGCGCGTCGACGATGTCGCCGCTGTGGTAACCGCCATAACCTTTGAGGTTGTAATAGGCGATCGCTTCCTTGAAGACGAAGTCGGTGTCGAAGAAGGCGGCGGACAAGTCGATGTCCGTGCGGTCACGACCATTCTTCCACCACAGGAACAGGCGAATGAATCGCGTGTCCGGCATTGGCAACCGACTGCCGCGTACCAGTGTTCGCAGCGACTTCGCTGCGGCGCGCTGTGCCAGTGGCACCCGGTATTCGCGCAACGCCGGATCGATGAAACAACGCCCCAGTGGTGGCAGCAACGTGAAACGCGCGATCAGGGCGTTCTCGCAAATCTGTGCGGCACGTGCCAATACCTGCGGTGCGATCGACTCTCGACGATCAGCAGTACCGAAGACTTTCGCCAGTGCTCCTTTAGGTGTGAACGCCCGCAAGGGCAGGGGGCGCGGGGCATTTACCTGGGCCAGCAATTGCAGCAGCACAGGTGAGGACACTTGCGCCGCGACAGCCGCAAAGGCGTCGAGCACCGCGTCCGGTTCTGTGGCACGCCGTAACATCACGTCCAGACGGCGCGCGAATTCTCCGGGACGATCCTGCAGCACCGGCGTAAGCGCGGCGATCTGGCGTTGGGCAAGCATGGTTTCCACCCGCGACCCGAACGATGCCGGCGGATCATTGCGTCGCGCTGCGGTGATGGCCGCAAATGCTCGCGGATACTTCTCAGCGTAATCGCCTGGATGCAGGACTTCGGCCAGGCGTTTCCAGCGTTCGGCCTGGCGCATCACATCGTCCGTAGCGTTGGGCGTGCGGTCGAGCAGGCGCAACAGCTTGCGCCGCATCGAACGATCCAGTTTGCGAAAGCGCGTCTGCGCTGTCGCCAGCGACACGTCTCCACCATGCAGTGCGATCGCCACGCGCAGCACGTCCGTTGCCGTTTCGACATTTTGCTCAAGGAATTCCTCGACCCGGGCATCGTCACCGATATGCAGGATCAGCGCGCCGCCGACCAGCGCGCGAATCTCGCGGAACGGGATGGTATCGGGCAGCAGACGGAACACGTCGTTTTTGTACGTTCGGATAAACCAGCCGACATCCGCAGCTTCCTCTTCGGACAGCGAGGTGCGTGATGAGACCAGCGGCTCGAGCAATGCCTCGAACTCGCTGACACTTCCCGGTTCGATGACCCAATGGATGAAGTTGCCTTCAAGCATGGCTGGCCGAACCTGTTCGCTGGGTGGCAGGCGCCGAAGTGTGTGGTAGTGAATGACGGCGTTGAGATACAACTCCGCCTCTGTCGCTTCGAGGACTTGATTGGGGAAGTCAGGATAAAACGGTCGGTGATGTACATGAGCACCGCTGCGCCGCCGCAGGACTCGAATGACTTCACGCAGCCAGTTCTTGAGTTCGACCGCAGAGAGCATGCTGATTCGCTCGATCAGCGGCTCGGAGAGAACGCATCGAAACGCTGTAACTTCTTTGACAGCTGATGCGACCTGCGCGCGTGTGGCTCCGCCAGAGCCCGCAGGAACGTGCAGTTTTGTACGGCGCCGCAGGAACAGCTCCTGATTCATCATGATTTCTTCCTTGGTCGCCGTTTCCAGTGAGCTGAAGCTCACCTGTGCAATCGATACGAAAACGCCTGCAATAAGCAGGCGCGGTGTGGAGAGCGGAACCCCTAGTTCATGGAGGATAGAAGGAAGGTGTTCCATAGCCACGGCGGCATACTACCGGAGGTCATCGCGGCTTGTCAGCGAATCACATATTTTGAAATGGGCTCGCCTGTTGGCGAACCTCAGCGCCGCGCCACATCCGAAA
Source organism: Pseudomonas sp. Sample_21 (assembly GCF_004307525.1). Lineage (NCBI taxonomy): Bacteria > Pseudomonadati > Pseudomonadota > Gammaproteobacteria > Pseudomonadales > Pseudomonadaceae > Pseudomonas > Pseudomonas sp. Sample_21. Next base: position 216,416 of record NZ_RCNZ01000088.1, read on the forward strand.
AATAGAACTTGTCCAGCGTATGCCGCGATTCGGTGTACTCGAACTGGCGGCCGTCCTGCAGGAAGGTCTGGTTGCTGACCACGATGACATGGCTCTGGCCGTCGAGGTCCAGGTGTTGTTGGTCGTCCTTGCTGGACGGTACGGCTTCGATGGTGCGCTGGGCGTAGGCGATCTGCAGTTGCAGGGTCTGTTCGATATGGGCGTAGATCGAATGTTCGGCAATGTCAGCGGACAGGTCGGGAATCACCTCGCTGACGAAGTGGTTGATGTCGAGGATGACGCGTTTGCCGTCGATGCGCCGTACCCGCTTGATCCGGGTGATCGGGCTGCCGGGTTCGGCATTGATATGTTCAAGCAATGCACCTTCAAGCGGCACCTGACACATCTCGACCACTTCGGTGCTGACGTCGTTGCCCAGTCGCGGGTGGGTCTCCTGGAAGCTGACGATGCCGCCGAGCTGGAATTCGATCGGGTTGGTCGACAGCACGAACGCGCCTTTGCCGTGAATCTTCTGAGCGAAACCGCGCTCCTGCAACTGGTCGATGGCCTTGCGCACCGTGCCACGGCTGGCCTGATAGGTGTCCATCAGTTCGGTTTCGGAAGGCAGCCGGGCGCCGCGCTCCAGGCGCTGGGTGGTGATACTGGCAAGCAAATCGCTGTAGATCTGGTTGTATTTGCTCATGGCTGGACTCTGTGCCGACGGTGCTCAAAACCCCGAACCTTAAGGGCAGGGTAGGGGTTTGTCCATGCGGACGAAGGAAAACATCTTAGGTCAGAGTAGGAAGAATCCGCGTTTTTCTGACGTTCATCCACGGATGCAAACTCGTACAGACGAGTTGTTGCATTAACTCGTACAGACGAGTATTTTTCGTTTCGGCGTGCTGCCAATAACAACAATCCACGACGGAAGAACAAGCATGAGCCATGACTATCCGAACATCGCCAAGGAGCTGCTGGAAAGCCTCGGTGGCCGTGACAACATCGAGCAGGCGGCGCATTGCGTCACGCGTTTGCGCCTGGCGCTGAAGAACCCCGCGCTGGTGAATGTGGCCGCGCTCAATGGCGTCGATCTGGTCAAGGGTTCGTTCTTCACCGGCGGGTTGTACCAAGTGGTCATCGGCCCGGGTGATGTTGAAAAGGTTTATGCCGAACTGCGCCAGCAGACAGGCCTTGCGGCGTCGACCATCGCCGACGTTAAACAGAAAAGCGCCGAGAAGATCAACGCCATGCAGCGGCTGGTGCGGGTGTTTTCCGATGTGTTCATGCCGATCCTGCCGGCGCTGATCATTGCCGGCCTGTTGATGGGCATCAACAACCTGCTCGGCGCCAAGGGCATGTTCATCGAGGGCCAGACCCTGCTCGATGCCTATCCCAACCTCGACGGGTTGTGGAGCCTGATCAATCTGATGGCCAACACCTCATTCGTGTTCCTTCCGGCGCTGGTCGGCTGGTCGGCGGCCAAGCGTTTCGGCGGCAGCGAAATCCTCGGCATTGTCCTCGGTCTGATGCTGGTGCACCCAGACCTGCTCAACGCCTGGAATTACGGCAAGGCCGTGGCCGGGCTGGATGGGCAGCAACTGCCGTACTTCGACATCCTCGGTCTGTTTCAGGTGGAAAAGGTCGGTTACCAGGGGCAGATCCTGCCGATCCTGCTGGCGGCGTACGTAATGAGCGTGATCGAAAAATGGCTGCGCGCACGCGTGCCCAACGCGGTGCAGTTGCTGGTGGTGCCGATCACCACCATCGTTGTCACTGGCGTGCTGGCGTTGGCGATCATCGGTCCGGTGACCCGGCATATCGGCATCTACATCACCGAAGGGCTGGTGATGCTGTTCGATCTGGCGCCGCTGGTGGGCGGTCTGATTTTCGGCCTGTTGTATGCGCCGCTGGTGATCACCGGCATGCACCACATGTTCCTCGCCGTGGACCTGCAATTGATTTCGAGCCAGGGCGGCACGTTCATCTGGCCGATGATTGTCATGTCCAATCTGGCGCAGGGCAGTGCGGCATTGGCGGTGTTCTGGATGACGCGCAATGCGCGGGACAAGAGCATGGCCTCGACCTCGGCGATTTCTGCGTATTTCGGCATCACCGAGCCGGCGATGTTCGGCGTCAACCTGCGCTACAAGTTTCCGTTCTACGCCGCGCTGGCCGGTTCGGCGCTGGGTTGCATGTTCCTCTCACTGAACAAGATCCAGGCCTCGGCCATCGGCGTCGGTGGCTTGCCCGGTTTCATCTCGATCATTCCGCAGTTCATCCCGATGTTCGTCATCGGGATGCTGATCGCCATGCTCGTGCCGTTTGCCCTGACCTGCGTGCTGAGCATGAAGATCGTCCGTCCGGGTTACCGGGTTGCCTGAAACTCAACTGTAGGAGCTGCCGGAGGCTGCGATCTTTTGATCTTGCCTTTCAAAATCAAAAGATCGCCGCCTTCGGCAGCTACTACACGGCTCCAAAATTCAAGAGGAAATCCGCCATGCAAGACTGGCAACGTTCGGTGATCTATCAGATCTACCCGAAGAGCTTTCACAGCCATGCGGGCAACGCCACTGGCGATCTGCTCGGCATCGTCGCCAAGCTCGATTATCTGCAATGGCTGGGAGTCGATTACCTGTGGATCACGCCGTTCCTGCGCTCGCCGCAGCGCGATAACGGTTACGACATCAGCGACTACTACGCGGTCGATCCGAGTTACGGCAGCATGGCCGACTGTGAGCTGCTGATTGCCGAAGCGGGCAAGCGCGGGATCAAGCTGATGCTCGACATCGTGGTCAACCACACCTCGATCGAGCACGTCTGGTTCCAGCAGGCGCGCAGCAGCCTCGACAACCCTTACCGCGACTTCTACATCTGGCGCGACCAGCCGAACAACTGGGAATCCAAGTTCGGCGGCTCGGCCTGGGAGTACGAAGCGCAGACCGGCCAGTATTACCTGCACCTGTTCGACCACACCCAGGCCGACCTCAATTGGGACAACCCCAAGGTCCGCGACGAAGTGTTCAAGATGATGCGTTTCTGGCGCGACAAGGGTGTCGGTGGCTTTCGTCTGGACGTGATCAATCTGATCTCGAAACCGGCGGACTTCCCCGAGGACGACAGCGACGGTCGGCGCTTCTACACCGACGGGCCGAACGTACACACCTACTTGCAGCAGATGCACCGCGAAGTCTTCGAAGGGCATGAGCTGATCAACGTCGGCGAGATGTCCTCGACCCGCCTCGAACACTGCATCCGCTACTCCAATCCGCAGTCGAAAGAATTGTCGATGACCTTCAACTTTCATCACTTGAAGGTCGATTACCCGAACCTGCAGAAGTGGGTCCGCGCCGATTTCGATTTCCTCCAGCTCAAGCAGATCCTGTCCGACTGGCAGACCGGCATGCAGGCGGGCGGTGGCTGGAATGCGCTCTTCTGGTGTAATCACGATCAGCCGCGCGTGGTCTCGCGGTTCGGCAATGACGGCGAATACCGCGAGCTGTCGGCGAAGATGCTTGCTACCGCGCTGCACTTTCTGCAGGGCACGCCCTTCGTTTATCAGGGCGAAGAATTGGGAATGACCAATCCCGGATTCGAGAGCATCGAGCAATACCGTGACGTCGAAACCCTGAATATCTTTCGCCTCAAGCGTGAAGCCGGCACCAGCGACCTCGACAACATGGCGGCGATCATGCAGAAGTCCCGCGACAACGGGCGCACGCCGATGCACTGGCACGCCGGGCACAACGCCGGCTTCACGCGCAGCGAACCATGGATTGGTGTGTCGGCCAATGCCGCACAGATCAATGTCGCGCATCAACTGCACGACCCGGAGTCGGTGCTGCATCACTATCGGCGCCTGATCGCTTTACGCCGCACTGAAGCGTTGATCTCCGATGGCATCTATCGCCAGTTGTTGCCGGAGCATCCACAGGTCTGGGCGTACCTGCGCGAGGGGACGGGCGAACGCCTGTTAGCGGTGAACAACTTCTATGGCACTGCCTGTGAGGTCGAGCTACCGGCACTGATCGACGAAGCCCAGGAGCAGCGCCTGTTGATCAGCAACTACCCGGACTGCCCGCAACGCTCGCGATTGCTGCAGTTGCGACCTTACGAATCCTTCGTGCTGCACCTGACCGACCCCTGATTTTTAACTGAATAACAACCTTTGAAAAAACACGCAGAACGCTGCGCGGGGGATTTGTGCGCGCTGAATTCGTGCAACCACACAATAAAAACAACGGGTGGCATATATGAGAGCAACCATAAATTACAGTCTGGCAATCGCGGGGATTTGTCTGGCAATGCCCACGTCATCACATGCGCTGGAGTTCGGCGGCTATCTGCGCAGCGGTGTCGGTACATCGGTCAACAGCGGCAGCCAGTCGTGTTTCCAGTTGCCCGGCGCGCAGACCAAATATCGCCTCGGTAACGAGTGCGAGCAGTACGGTGAGCTCGAGCTGCGCCAGGATCTGTACACCCTCGACGACGGCTCGGTGCTGAGCGTCGACGGCATGGCCTCGCTGTATAACCGCTACGACCGCAGCCTGACGTTCAAGGAAGACAACGGCTCGATTCGTTTGCCGCAGGCGTATGCGCAATGGTCGGCGATGCCCGCGCTCAACGGCGGCTCGCTGTGGGCAGGGCGGCGTTACTACAAACGTAACGACATCCATATTTCCGATTTCTATTACTGGAACCAGAGCGCCACCGGGGCAGGCATTGAAGACGTGTTGCTCGGCGGCCTGAAATACAGCTACGCCTTTTCGCGCAAGGACAACCTTTACCAAAAGGATTACATCAACCGCCACGACTTCAACGTCGGCGGTTTCAACAGTAACCCGGGCGGTGTACTGGAGTTCGGCCTGAGTTACATCGACAAGCCCGACAGCCGCGATGCCCACCGTGGCTGGGCGATCACCACCCAGCATGTGCAGCAGGACTTTTTCGGTGGCAAGAACAAACTGGCGCTGCAATACGGCGAAGGGCCGGGCACCGGATTGGGCTATACCGGTAACGTCAGGCTTGATGACCGCAACAAGAGCTATCGCATCGTCGAGTTCTTCGACTGGCAACTGACGCCACGTTTTGGCGGACAATTCCAGGCGGTGTATCAGAAAGATATTCGTCAGGGCGGCGCCGACCAGAACTGGCTGTCACTCGGCGTGCGCCCGGCCTATGCGCTGAGCGAGCAGTTCAAACTGGTGACCGAACTGGGGCAAGATCAGGTCGAGGCGGCGGACGGCACGCGCAAGCTGAGCAAGTTCACCTTCGCGCCGACCTGGTCACCGAAAGGCCCGGAATTCTGGGCGCGGCCCGAAGTACGTCTGTATTACACCTATGCCAGCTGGAACCAGGCAGCCAAGCGTGCCGCCAACCTGTTGGCCAAAGGTTCGGCGCTGTCCGACACGGGCGCCTTCGGCAACGCACGGCACGGCGCCAATGTCGGCTTGCAGGTTGAATACTGGTGGAAATAAGCAAAGCGGCTGCGACCGCTCATTCAATCAATACAAGCTCAGGTGATGTCATGGCCACACCCCAACAATTGCAGCTGCTGGCTCCTTTATCCGGCGTGCTGATGGCGCTGGACCAGGTGCCCGATCCGGTGTTTGCCGGGCGGATCATCGGCGACGGTTTGTGCATCGACCCGACTTCGTCAACGCTCTGCGCACCGTTGGCCGGTGTGGTCAGCGATGTGCAAACCAGCGGGCACGCGCTCACCGTCACCAGTGATGCGGGTGTGCAGGTGTTGATGCACATCGGCCTGGACACGGTGAATCTCGCCGGCGAAGGATTCACCCGCCGCGTTGAAGCGGGGCAGCGGGTCGAAGCAGGGCAGGCGCTGATCGACTTCGATGCTGACTACATTGCCCTGCACGCGCGCAGTTTGTTGACCTTCATGCTGGTGGTGAGCGGCGAGCCGTTCGCTTCACTCGTTGGCTCAACCGGGTTGGTCGAGGTGGGCCAGCCAGTGCTGGACGTCGTCGTCGGGGCAGCCGTCGGCGAACACCCAGCGCCGGTGCCGGGCGACGCGGTGTTCTCGCAGCCGATCAACCTGCCCAATCCCAATGGCCTGCACGCGCGGCCGGCGGCAGTATTTGCCCAAGCGGCCAAAGCATTTTCAGCGACCATTCATCTGCACAAGTTGCAAGCGCAAGCCAACGGCAAATCCCTGGTGGCAATCATGGCGTTGCAGACGGCCCATGGCGACAGCGTGCAGGTCAGCGCCGAAGGTGAAGATGCCGTAGCCGCCGTCGATGCGCTGACACGCTTGCTGAGCGAAGGCTGCGGCGAAGCGGTCACAGCGCCCGCGCCGGTCGAAGCCGATGCAGCAGAAATGCCGAACATCCTGCGCGGTGTCTGCGCCTCGCCCGGTTCGGCGTTGGGACAAGTCATGCAGATCGTCGAAGCGTCGCTCATGGTCAACGAGTTCGGCGCCGAGCCGCCAATCGAACTGGAGGCGTTGAGCCAAGCCCTGATCGAAGCCGACATGGCCCTGCAACATCTGCGCGACACCGCCAGCGGCCAGGCGCAGGCGGAGATTTTCAAGGCGCATCAGGAACTGCTGGCCGATCCGAGCCTGCTGGATCAGGCCAGGGCGCTGATCGACGCGGGCAACAGCGCGGCGTTTGCCTGGAAGACCAGCACCGACGCAACGGCGGCGATGTTTCGCTCGCTGGGCAATGCCTTGCTGGCTGAGCGCGCGGCGGATCTGGATGATGTCGGCCAGCGCGTGCTGAAGCTGATCCTTGGTGTTCACGAGCAAGCGCTGGAGTTGCCGGACGACACCATTCTGATCGCCGATCAGCTGACCCCGTCCCAGACCGCCGGGCTCGATACGCGCAAAGTGCTCGGGTTTGCCACCGTTGGCGGCGGCGCCACCAGCCATGTCGCGATCCTCGCGCGGGCCTGCGGTTTGCCGGCGATCTGCGGTATGCCATTGCAAATGCTCGGGCTCGGCAACGGCACGCGGGTGCTGCTCGATGCCGACAAAGGCGAATTGCAGTTGCACCCGGACGCCGAGTCCATCGATCAATTGCGCACGCGGCATGAGCGCCAGCGCCAGCGTCATCAGCAGGAACTGGCGCAGGCCAGCGAGGCGGCCTGCACCCGTGACGGTCAGCACATCGAAGTCACCGCCAACGTTGCCTCGCAGGGCGAAACCGCCCAGGCCATGGAGCTCGGCGCGAGTGGCGTTGGCCTGCTGCGTTCGGAATTTCTCTACCTGGGCCGTCAACAGGCGCCGAGCCATGACGAACAGGTGGCCACTTATAGCGCCATCGCGCGCACCATCGGGCCGGCACACAATCTGGTGGTGCGCACCCTCGATGTCGGTGGCGACAAACCGCTGGCCTACGTGCCGATGGACAGCGAAACCAATCCCTTCCTTGGTTTGCGCGGCATTCGCCTGTGCCTTGAGCGACCGCAACTGTTGCGTGAGCAGTTCCGCGCAATCCTCGCCTGCTGTGAGCTGACGCGTTTGCACATCATGTTGCCGATGGTCACGAATTTGGCCGAACTGCGTCTGGCGCGGCAGATTCTCGAGCAAGAAGCGCGCGTGCTGGGCCTGGCGCATCTGCCAAAGCTGGGAATCATGATCGAAGTGCCTGCCGCTGCGCTGATGGCCGATGTGCTGGCGCCGCACGTGGACTTTTTCTCCATCGGCACCAACGACCTCACTCAATACACCCTGGCCATGGACCGCGATCATCCGCGTCTGGCCAGTCAGGCGGACAGCTTTCACCCTTCGGTGCTGCGCCTGATCGCGATGACGGTGAAGGCTGCGCATGCCCACGGCAAATGGGTCGGCGTCTGCGGTGCGATGGCGTCTGAACGCCTTGCCGTGCCGCTGCTGCTGGGGCTGGGTGTGGATGAGCTGTCGGTGAGCGTGCCGTTGATTCCGGCGATCAAGTCGGCGGTCCGCGAAGTGGATCTGGCCGACTGTCGAATCATCGCCGAACAGGTTTCGAACCTGGAAAGCGCCGCCGACGTGCGCGCAGCCTTGCAGCAGTTTCATGGGGCGAAAGTCGATGCCTCACCGGTTATGGAGAATTGAACATGTTCGACAAATTGCAGCAGGCATTCTGGAAAGCACTGACGCCGGATCTGGTACCGGATGAGGCAAACATTACCGCCGATGCGGTTGCCGGCTTGAACGCCGAGATCGTCGCCGCGCTGGGCGGTGTGGATAACCTCAAGTCGCAGCAACCGCTGGCGCTGACCCGGGTGCGCGTCACGCTGCACGACGCGGCCTGTGTCGACCGTCAGGCGTTGAGTATGGCCGGTGTGTCGGGCGTCATGTGCCTTGAGGGCGGTGTGCTGCACCTGATTATCGGGCTGCGCGCATAAGGCAGAAAAGATGTGCGGCCGCAGGTCGCCCTTACTGTTTCTCAACTGCGGGTGTATCGTATTCGCCTTTTTGCGGATCCCTCGGGGTCTGTCGCTGATACGTGAGGTAGTTGAGTTCATGTCCTTTACCCGTCGCCAAATCCTCGGTGGCCTGGCCGGTCTTGTTGTCGTTGGCGTGGGCGCGGGAGGCGCGTCGCGTTACTGGCTGGGCAAGATGGCCGACGCCGAGGCCGGCCACGACTATGAACTGATCGCCGCGCCGCTCGATGTCGAGCTGGTGCCGGGGCACAAGACCGAGGCCTGGGCGTTCGGCCCGTCGGCGCCGGGCACCGAGTTGCGTGTACGCCAGGGTGAATGGCTGCGGGTGCGTTTCATCAATCACCTGCCGGTGGCGACCACCATCCACTGGCACGGCATCCGCCTGCCGCTGGAAATGGACGGCGTGCCTTATGTGTCGCAACTGCCGGTATTGCCGGGCGAATATTTCGACTATAAATTCCGCGTGCCGGACGCTGGCAGCTACTGGTATCACCCGCATGTCAGCAGCAGCGAGGAACTGGGGCGCGGGCTGGTCGGGCCGCTGATCATCGAAGAACGCGAGCCGACCGGGTTCAAGTACGAGAAAACCCTGAGCCTGAAGAACTGGCACATCGACGAGCAAGGCCAGTTCGTCGAATTCAGCATCCCCCGCGAAGCGGCCCGTGGCGGTACCGCTGGGCGCTTGTCGACGATCAATGGCGTGCCGCTGCCGGTGATTGATCTGCCGGCCGGGCAGATCACCCGGGTGCGTCTGCTCAATCTCGATAACACCCTGACCTATCGCATCAACATCCCCGGTGTCGAAGCGAAGATCTACGCGCTGGATGGCAACCCGGTCGAGCCACGACCATTGGGCAAGGAATACTGGCTCGGCCCCGGCATGCGCATTTGCCTGGCGATCAAGGCGCCGGCGGCCGGTGAAGAGTTGTCGCTGCGTAACGGCCCGGTGCGTCTTGGCACGCTGCGTTCAGTCGCCAACACCGATGCGCCGACGGACTGGCCGAAAGCCCTGCCGGCCAACCCGGTGGCCGAGCCGGACCTGGCCAATGCCGAGAAACTCAACTTCAATTTCGAATGGGTCGGCTCGGTCTCGGTGAACACCGAAAACGGCAAACCGCCGAGCCTCTGGCAGATCAACGGCAAGGCCTGGGACATCACCGACAAGACCTGTGCTGACCGACCGATTGCCAGCCTGAAACTGGGTCAGAGCTATATTTTCGAATTGAAGAACATGACCCAGTACCAGCACCCGATCCACCTGCACGGCATGAGCTTCAAGGTGATCGCGTCGAACCGGCACAAAGTCATTCCGTATTTCACCGACACCTATCTGCTGGGCAAGAACGAGCGTGCGCAAGTGGCGCTGGTGGCAGATAACCCGGGGGTATGGATGTTCCACTGCCATGTCATCGACCACATGGAAACCGGCCTGATGGCCGCGATCGAGGTGAAATGATGCGCCAGATCCGCCCGGCGGCGATCATCGACCGCAGCCGCGACCGCGACTTCATGCGCGAAGCCCTGACCCTCGCCGCACAGGGCGCCGCCCTCGGTGAGGTGCCGGTGGGCGCGGTGCTGGTGCAGTATGGCGTGATCATCGGTCGCGGCTTCAATTGCCCGATCAGCACCAGCGACCCGAGTGCCCACGCCGAAATGGTCGCGATCCGCGCCGCCGCGCAGGCAGTGGATAACTATCGCCTGCCGGGCAGCACGCTGTATGTGACGCTGGAACCGTGCAGCATGTGCGCCGGGCTGATCGTGCATTCGCGTGTGGCGCGGGTGGTGTACGGCGCGCTGGAACCCAAGGCCGGGATTGTGCAGAGTCAGGGACAGTTTTTTACCCAGGGCTTTTTGAATCACCGGGTGTTGTATGAGGGCGGGGTGCTGGCTGAAGAATGTGGTGCGGTGCTGACCGAGTTTTTCCGCGCCAGACGCACCAAAAGCCCCTCACCCTAACCCTCTCCCAGAGGGAGAGGGGACCGACCGAGTTGGATGGACCAAATCCGCCGACCTGAAATACCGAGTCGGACGCAAGTTTTGAAAAGCTCAATAATCAGCTCCCTCTCCCTGGGGAGAGGGCTGGGGTGAGGGGGTAGGCCCACCGCGGTCATGGGAAAATACGCTTACTTCCTGGCGACGATAACCGCCCGCATCGGCGCCGGCAGCCCTTCAATGGTTTTGCTGTGATCCTCAGGATCCAGAAAATCGCTCAGCGACTGATACTTCATCCACTCCGTCCCGCGTTGTTCTTCCACCGTCGTGGTACTGACATCCACACAACGAATATCGGTGAATCCGGCCCGCCGCAGCCATAGCTCAAGCGCCGGCACCGACGGCAAAAACCACACGTTGCGCATCTGTGCGTAGCGATCTTCCGGCACCAGCACTTGGTGCTTGTCGCCTTCGACCACCAGGGTTTCCAGCACCAGTTCCCCACCCTTGACCAGGCAATCCTTCAGCGCCAGCAAATGCTCGATCGGCGAGCGACGGTGATAGAAGACGCCCATGGAAAACACCGTGTCGAAGCCTTCCAGATTCGGCGGCAGGTCTTCGAACGGGAACGGCAGGTGCCAGGCATTCGGCTCGGACAAGTAACGCTGCACCGCCTGGAACTGGCAGAAGAACAGCCAGTTCGGGTCGACCCCGATCACGCTGTCGGCACCGGCGCCTAGCATGCGCCACATGTAGTAGCCGTTGCCGCAGCCGACATCGAGGATGCGTTTGCCCTTCAGGTCGAGGTGCGGGGAGACGCGCGACCACTTCCAGTCCGAGCGCCATTCGGTGTCGACATGCACACCGAACAGATCGAACGGCCCTTTGCGCCATGGCGAGAGGCCCATCAGCGCGGTGCGCATCTGTGCGCGGGTGTCGTCGTCGCAATCGGTGTCGAGTTTCAGGCCGTTGAGCAGGTCGATTTCGCTTGGCTGGATCTTCGGCAAGGCGTCCAGCGCACTTTGCCAGCGCTCCAGATCGCCGTGGCCTTTCTCCATTTTCTTGTCGAGTTGCGCTTGCAGGGTGTTGGCCCATTCGGCCAGCGGAGTACCGGCCAGACGGCGGGCGAGGGGAGACAGATCAATCATGGCAAGGCAATCAACGAGGCAAAGTTAAGACACTGGAACCA